>RFHE01000021.1 GCA_003696445.1 Calditrichota bacterium
ACAAGTATTCGCATTCGATGGTTTGCATCAATTAGGCGATTGCATCTGTTCATTTTCCGCAAAAGACGGCGGTTTTGGGAAATTAATAGAGCCTGCGTTTCTTTATTTGCAAGGAACTCACCCCCTTCGCCGGGGCTGTCCAAAAAGGCTGGAACACTGTAAATTTATGCAAACAATTGTTTCAATGGCGTGGGACTTAAATCAACTCACCCCCCCAACCCCCTCTCTTCGCAAGAGAGGGGGCGAAGGGGAAGAGTCCTTTACGACTATTAGGAATAAATGATTTTTGGTTTTGCCTGAATTGCCGTGTATAGTTAAAAAACTGCAAGCTGAGCCCTCCACTAATAAAAACGACTATATACAAATATTCGCAAGTATATTCAATTTGTTTGACTTTTTAGACAACTCCAGTTGGCGTGTGAGTTGATTTAAGTAGGGTGCCCGTGAAACGGTTATTCGTATAAACATACATCATTGCCAACTCCTCAGCCAGTCCCATCAAGCCCTTATATTCGCCTGTCCTCCCGAACCGAAGATTCCTGATCCAACTGTGTGGCTATCCGTGCGAAATTCCCATTTCCGGAGTAACCCGGGATGCTGTCTGCCAGAAAGGCAACGGCACCTAACCGGGTCATCTGACAATTTTTTTACATTTTTCTCACCCGTCCATGACATACAACAGCGGGAAAGTCGGTATCTTTCTAATAACAAAAAGCAAAAACACCGGAGGTATCCAATGAAGCCGTTTCGTCTTGTCTTATTTCTGTTTATGATTGTCAGTCTGTGTGGACTGGAGTCGCTTTTTGCTCAGTATGGCCGTCCCCAGTCCCGGGCCCAGAAAATCGACTTCTTTCAGGCCGTGAATCCCGGTCAATGGGTGAAAGTGGAGGGCACCCCTCAGCCGGATTTGAAGGTGCTGACCCGCAAAGCAAAAATTCTCAGCGGGGATTTTGAGGACGATGACTGGGAGATCTCCGGCAAAGTAACCTCGATCAATAAGAAAGACAGCACCTTCCGCATACTCAATCTGCTCATTCGGGTGAACCATGAAACCGACTTCGAGACCGACGATTTCAAGCACAAGTTTTCCTCCTTTTCGCAGATGAAGCCGGGCATGGTGGTGGAGGTGGAAGGGACCTTTTTGAAGAACGGCACACTGATGGCCGACGAGGTCCAGGACGAAACCTACACCGACGATGAGAAGAAGCTCAAGGAAGTGGCGGTGGTCGGCCGGGTTCAGAGCCTGGATCCCAGACGGGGCCTGGTTCGGGTAATGGGCATCGAATTCCAGATTACCCCCCAGACCGTCGTCAAATCCGCGTTTAAATAACGGAATGGCCAAATTGTGACCAATGCGTGCATTGTGGTCGGGTGGGGTTGACTAAATTGGGATTGTCCTGAAGGGAGTGCAGCTTAGGCGCAACGCTGAGAGCGGTATCGGCCTGCCAGAGGCAACCATAACAACCAGAAATTCAAAATAAACGACAGGGTGGAACCCTAACAAGGGAAGAGGATGTGTCTATGGGAATTGTTCGTAGTTTTTTTAAACGGGAAGCGTCTGGCTTAGGCGCCGGGGTGTTCCGATTCAGCCTGCTCGGAGCTCTTCTGCTGGTACTGGTGGGCACCGGGGTTAACCGTGCCGGTGGAACGCTCAAGTATCCCTTCGAGGATCTGTACCCTCCTTACAGCGCTAAAGAGATTCAGGAAGTGTTAAAACGACCGCTCACTCTGGAAGATTGTATTCGCATCGCCCTCTCGGAAAATGTTTCCCTGCAGATTGTGGAAGGAGATCTGTACGCAGCCGAATCGGATGTGTCCGGCAGCTACGGTACGTTTTTGCCGGTTTTGAGTTTAAACGCGTCGCGCACGCAATCCGAAGAGAATCACCCGCTGGATCCCACCAGTCCTCAGGATCCGACCCGACTCACCTTCGACAACAATGCCCTGGTGGCCCAGTTTCAGCAAACCCTTTACTCGGGGACGAAGCTAGATTTTTCCTTCGACCTTCGGCGGGACGTTAATTCGCCTTCTACCTTTGGCGATCCCAAGAGTAAGCTGGAGACCCGAAATTTTTCGGTCACCGTCACCCAGCCCCTGCTGAAAGGCGGCTGGTTTACGGTGACGCGAAGCCCCATCACTCTGTCCCGATACAGTCATGAGGCTCAGAAGTACCGGTACACCGACACCCAGTTGAAGACGATTACCGACACCAAAATCGCCTTCTACAACGTGTTGTTGCAGCGAGAAATCATCAAATCCAACCTGGCCGCCATCAAACGGGATTCGACCCTGATCGCCCTGTCGGAAGCGAAAGTGCAGGCCTCGATGGCTACCAAGCGGGATGTGCTCAGTGCTCAGATTCAGCTGGCCGAAGATCAGGCCAGCCTGATTGCCGCCCAGGCCGACTACCAGAAGGCCCTGGATGATTTAAAGGAGATTATGGGGGTTCCAATCGATTATCCCATCGAAATCGATACCGTGGCGCTGTCCTATTCGGAGTCGCCGCTGGATCCGAAACCCCTGATTGAAAAAGCCCTGGCTCGTAATCCGAACCTGCACTTTTTTGAGCGCAACATTGCCATGAAAGATCTGGAATACCGGGTGGCTCAAAACGAGCGTCTCCCCCAGCTGGATTTGGCCTTTCAGTACACCGGCGGCTCGGACAACAATTTGACCCAGAACTCGGAAGTTACCTCCAACGATCTGGTTGTCTCGCTGAATCTTTCCTACCCTCTGTTTAACAAGTCGGCGGTGGCCAAAGCTCAGAAATTGCGCATTGCCAAGACCCAGGAGATGCTCAAATTGGAAGACTTTCGCCGGCAGATTGTATTGCAGATCCGCGACATCGTGCGCAGCATTCACACCAATGTGGAAGAAATTAAGGTGTTAAAACAGACCATTGAGGCGGCCAAGGAAAAGGTCCAGTTTGCCACGGTGATGTTCAACCTGGGTCGTGCTTCGAACTTCGATATTACCGATGCCCAGCAGGCTTTGCTGAAAGCCGAAATTCAGCTGGCCGGCAAGCTGGTCAACTACCATTCCCAGCTGGCTATTCTGGAATCGCTGGTCGGCGAACCGATCTCCATGGTGGAAAACGAACAATAAATTGGGAGTTGCACAATGAGTACCTTCATGAAATCTGTAAGCGATCTTTGGAATGGTTCGCGGCGCCGGCAGTTTATTCTGGCCATCGTTGCCGGGGTGGCGCTGGTGTTATTTCTGGGTAACAGTCTGTTGTTTTCCGACGATCCCAACAGCGAGATCCCGACCGCTAAAGTGAAGCGAGGGGATGTGGTCATCAAGATCACCGAGCCGGGCGAACTGCGAGCCGAAAAACAGGTGACCATCAGCGCAATAAACGACAAGCAGATTCTGTGGTTGGCGCCGGAAGGCAAATGGGTTCACAAAGGCGATACGCTGGTTGTTTTCGAATCGGAAAAATACGTGATTGCCCGGAGCGAGGCCGAGGCGGCGCTGGCCGTGGAAAAATCCAGGTTGACCCAGGCACTCAATGATTATCAGGCGCAAAAAGCGCAGGAAGAGGCGGCCCGCAAGAAGCTGGAGAATCTGAAAAAGCTGGCTGCACAGGGCTTTGCCGTGCAGAGCGAAGTGGACCAGGCCCAACTGGCGTTGCTGGAAATGGAATCCAAGACCCGCTCCCTGCGGGCGGCGGTGGATGCGGCCCGTGCCAATGTAACCCGCGCCGAACGCGCCCTGCGCCAGCAGGAACGAAAACTCCGCCAGGGAGTCATCCTGGCCCCAAGGGATGGCCTGGTGGTGTATGCCCTCTATGGCAGCGAGGAAAACGCTAAGAAAATTGAGGTGGGGATGGTGCCGTTCGAAGGCATGGATTTAATGTACCTGCCGGATATTTCCACCATGCTGGTGGATACCGAAATCAGCGAAGTGGATCTCTCCCGGGTAAAACCAGGCCAGCCGGTGCTTATCCACCTGGACGCTTATCCGGATACCGTTTTTCATGGCAAAGTGAAAAAAGTGGCCGATCTGGCTAAGCGGAAATTCAGCCGGGTTACCGGCAAACTGACCGGTGCCAAAGTGTTTGACGTCACCGTAAAGGTGTTGGACCAGGATGTACGCCTGAAACCAGGCCTTACCGCCACTGTGGACATCATTGTGGATGAGTACAAAGATGCGCTATACGTGCCCATCGAGGCGGTTTTCATCGATGAAATGGACGAAACGGTTTGTTACGTGAAAAACGGACATCGCATTGAAACGCGAAAAGTGATTCTCGGCGAGAGCAACGATCGGGTCGTGGTGGTGCTGGATGGCCTCTCTGAAGGAGAACATGTCCTGCTGGATTTACCCAAGGCCCTGTAAACTGGAGATCTCTATGCTGGTTGAAGTGAAAAACTTAAAGCGGACCTATATGATGGGCTCTACCCCGGTTCATGCCTTGCGCGGGGTAACCTTTCAGATTGAAAAAGGAGAGTTTGTGGCCATCATGGGCCCCTCCGGTTCGGGAAAGAGTACCCTGATGCACCTGTTAGGGTGCCTGGATCGGCCCACTGCCGGGCAGTATTTTTTTGAAGGCGTGGAAGTCAACAAGCTGGATGACCTGGAGCTTTCCCGGTTTCGCAATCAAAAAGTCGGGTTTGTGTTTCAGTCTTTTAACCTGATTAATCAATTGACCGTGCTGGAAAATGTGGAACTGCCCATGGTTTATGCGGGCATTCCCAAGGCTGAACGCATTGAGCGAGCCACCCGGGTTATTGAAGCGGTTGGCCTGGGCCGGCGAATCAATCACACACCCAACGAGCTCTCCGGTGGCGAATCCCAGCGGGTGGCGGTGGCCCGGGCCCTGGTGATGAATCCAGGCATTATCCTGGCCGATGAGCCTACCGGAAATCTGGATACCAAGACCGGCGTGGAAATCATGAAACTGTTCAAACAACTTCATGAGAATGGTGCCACCGTCATTCTGGTGACCCACGACATTTCGGTAGCCAACTGGGCCCAGCGGGTCATTCAGATGAAAGACGGCGTTATCCTGCAGGAATTTCACCAAAAAATTACCGCAGATATGCTTCAACTGTAACCCCATTAACGCAGGATAGACACGATGGAGTTTTCCGAGTATTTACAGATTGGTGTAAAGAGCATCAAGCAACACAAGCTTCGGTCTTTGCTGACCACCCTCGGCGTCATTTTTGGGGTGGCGGCGGTCATTGCCATGATGTCCATTGCAGGGGGAGCGAAAAAAACCGCCCTCGAGCAGATCAAGCTTCTGGGAACGAACAACATCCGCATTAATTACGTGCGCCTGACCGGTGAAAAGGCCCGGGAAGCCGAGGACAAGTATTCGAAAGGCTTGAGCTATTCGGACGGGTTGATCATTAAATCGGTGCTGCCTACTGTGAAGGCGGTCTCGCCGATTCGCTTTGTGGATCAGCCGGTGCTTTACAAAAATAAAGAAGCCACCGGAAGAGTGGTGGCGGTAAATTTTGACTACGACGATGTGACCAATTTTCATGCCAGCTCCGGGCGCTTCATTTCCCCCCTGGATGTTAAAGAAGCCAAGCGGGTGTGTGTGCTGGGCAGTGCGGTCCGCCGCGAGCTGTTTGGCTATCGCAATCCCATCGGCCTGCATATTCGCATCGGCGAATACTGGTTCCGCGTGGTGGGCCTCATGGAGTCCAAAACCGTCAAGAGTGGGAAAACCACAGTCATTAAAATCCGAGACTTGAACAAGGATATCTACATCCCCATCACCACGGCCTTAAAGCGGTTCCGCAACGAGGAAAAGCCCGAACTGGTGGACCAGATTGCGGTGAAGGTTGCCAGCGAGGATTTGGTTTACCCCACTGCCAGTACCATTCGGCGCATCCTGAACCGAACCCACCACGGAATTAAGGATTACGAGATCATTGTGCCGACCGAACTGCTCAAACAGGCCCAAAAAACTCAGCAGATCTTTAATATCGTCATGGGCTCCATCGCCGCCATTTCTCTTCTGGTGGGTGGCATCGGCATCATGAACATCATGCTGGCCACGGTTACCGAACGGACCCGGGAGATCGGCATTCGCCGTGCAATCGGCGCCTCCAAGCGGGATATTTTAATTCAATTTCTTAACGAAACCGTTTTGATCAGCGTCTCCGGGGGGCTCATCGGCATCCTCCTGGGTACCCTGATGGCTCAAGTCATTACCATGTATGCCCACTGGGAGACGGTGATTTCGGTCATCGCCATCATTGTGGCTTTTGGCATTTCTGTCCTCATAGGCATCGTCTTTGGCATTTACCCGGCGCGTCAGGCCGCCGAAATGGATCCTATTCAGGCGCTTCGAACCGAGTAGTTGCACCTGTGCCTGCATCGGGCCGTAACGCTTGCCGGAACTTCTCCCAATCAAAGGAGAGTTCCGGTTTTTTATTTGTGGT
>RFHE01000214.1 GCA_003696445.1 Calditrichota bacterium
ACCGACGGAGGACAGACCTGGCAGCCCCGGCCGTCCAGCACCAGCCGCTGGCTGTACGATGTGGCCATCTCCCCGAGCGGCGCCCGTGCCGTGGCAGTAGGCGGCCAGGGGACCCTACTGCTCAGCACCGATGGCGGTGACAGCTGGCAGGAACTGTCCAGCGGCCCGAGAGAGGATCTGTGGTCGGTCCATTTTGTGAACCCGGAACTGGGCTTTGCCGGCGGACTGAACGGCCTGCTGTTGCGTACCGAAAACGGCGGCCAGAGCTGGCAACAGATGCCAACCCCGGTCAACGTGATTCTGGACGGCATTGCCTTTCGCGATGCACGGGTGGGGGTGGCTGTGGGCGGCAGCGGGCGCATCATTTACACCGATGACGGCGGACTCAGCTGGAACCAGGCCATCAGTCCTACCATCTGGTGGTTGCGGGATGTGGTATTTGCTTCCGGGGATACCGCCTTTGCCGTCGGGTTCGGGGGAACCATTCTGCGCAGTGTGAATGCCGGGGCAGGCTGGTTACAGCAGACCAGCCCGGTAGGCAGCACACTGAACGACGTGGATTTCTGGGACGGCCGGGTAGGCATCGCCGTTGGGGATGGGGGCGTGGTGCTGACCACTCAGAACGGCGGAAACCTGTGGCAGTTGCAACCCTCGGGCACCTCCGAGCACCTGAACGCGGTGGATCTGGTCACCCCACAGTTGATTTTCGCCGCCGGGGACGATGGCTCTATTTTCAAAAGTACCGATGGCGGCCAGAGCTGGCAGGCGCTCAACAGTGGCTTCACCCTTTCGCTCTACGATATTTCTTTCTCGGACAGCCTGCACGGGCTGGCAGTAGGCTGGAACGGCACCATTTTGCGCACCGAAGACGGCGGACAGACCTGGCTTCAGGACACCTCCCGCACCAACCTGCACCTGAAAGCCTGCCAGAGAATCGATGCGAACACCGCCGTTGCCGTTGGGAACGGCGGTGCCATCCTGCGCGCCGGGGGTACGGTCACTTCCATTGCAAACCACCCCCACTTCCAACCGCCCCGGCGGTTCCGATTGCTACCGGCCTTCCCCAACCCGTTTAATCCGGCAACGCGACTTCGGTGGGAGCTCTCCTCTCCTGCCACCGTGGAAATCGCCATTTTCGACGTTGTGGGAAGGCTGGTGCTGGTGCAGAATCTGGGACGGATGCCGGCCGGCCAGCACAGCTGGCGGTGGACGGGCGAGGACGGAACGGGCCGCCCGCTATCCAGCGGCGTTTACTACGCTCGGGTCCGAGTCTGGACCAGCCCGACCACACCCCGGCAGGCCGTCCAGAAGCTCGTCCTGGTGCGATGAAACCTATCGGCGCTGCGGGCGAAAAAAACCACCCGGGCAAACAACGTTCTCTTTCATTAAGGAGGGCTTCCCTATGAAAGGCCCATTCACCCAGACGTTGCTTTTCTGGTTCTTCCTCTTGTCTGCCCCGGCTCTGGCGGGCGGGTCAGTGGAATGGCTCAAAGTTGGTCTGCCGGAGGACAATCCGCGCATTGAAGCGTTTATCCGTGCCGGCGTCATTTTGGTTGAGCGGGATGAACATGATGCCGGCTGGATGCGCAAATCCGATTACCTCCGCCAGCAGCCCTACCTGAAACTGCCTGTACTGGATGCTCAGATCCGGGAGGAGCCACGCTCCCGCTTCGCCGACACCCTGGGCCAAGTGCTGGCTGTTTACAGACTGGCCGATTCCCTCAGCACGCCGGCGGGCCTGGCGATTTTAAACGGCATGTTTTATTTGAGCGATTTCACCACCGGCCGGGAACGGATTTACCAGCTGAATCCAGCGGACAGCTTCAAGGTTGTGCAGTGGTGGCCGGCACCCGGCAGCGGTTACACCTTAACCCTGCCTTGGGGCCTGGCCTCGGACCGCCAGCAGGCCCTGTTTCTGGTGGACGGCCTGCAGGGTCTCATCTTCCGGCTGGATGCCTCGGCTCAGGTACTGGCCAACTTTCCGGCACCGGGACCCCAGGGAAGCGGCCTGGGCTACCGGAACGGGGAATTGTGGAATGCCGACTTTGGAGACTTCATCACCATCCCGCCCCGGATGTTCCGACTGGACACGCTCGGTGCTGTCCTGAATCAGTTCCCTCTGGGCCAGATCTCCAATGGAGTGGCCGCCACCGACAGCCTGATTCTGGTGGGGACCAACAAAAACAACGGCAAACAAATTCTCCTTTTTGAACCCGATCTGTTTCAACCGGTGGCCAGTTTCCCCTCTCCACTGGATTTTCCCAACGGCCTGGCCTTCGACGGACGGTACCTGTGGGTTGCCGGCAAAGACCAGGGGGCGAATTGGATGGTCAAGGTGGACCTGGCGCTCCCGCCGCCTCGCCTGCCCTGGACCACCTTTCCACTGGTTACCGACGGCCGGTTTAACAACCGCTTCAATGCCGCCTTCGATAGCCAGGGGCACGTCCACCTGGTTTACGCCACCCAGGTGGGCACCGTTGCCAGCAGCAAGGAAATCATGTACGCCACCAATCGATCCGGGGTGTGGGAATTCACCCAGCTCACCCACGACAACACCACCGATGAATTCCCCAACCTGCTGGTGGATGCCGGCGACGTGGTGCACGTATGGTGGCATGGCTTTTCAGTCCAGGATCAGGACCTGGAAATCTTTTACACCAACAACGCTTCCGGCACCTTTTTTCCCAAAATGCAGCTGACCAGCCAGAGCCAGGATGGCATCAATGGGCATGTGTGGGCCAGCCTGGCCATCGACGCCGGCGGCACGCTACATTTTGTGTTCACCAGCTTCGATCCCCTGCTGCCGGACGAAGTGTATTACGCCACGCACAGCCAGGGTCAGACCAGTCTGCCGGTGAACATCAGCCACACGGCACAGACCGACAGCGACCCCCAGCTGGTGCTGGACTCTCAGGGCAATGCCCACGTTTTGTTCATGACGCTGGGCAGCGGACTTAACTACGCCACCAACCGCAGCGGAAGCTGGCAGGGGCAACTGATTACCGACATGAGCCTGGATCGGCCGGCTCTGGCCATCGACGGGCAGGACCATCTCCATTTTGTCGTCACTCGCGCCAATCTGGTCAAATATGGAAACGACCTGAGCGGGTCCCTGCAGGTCACCGATACGGTGGCCGTGCACCTGAGCAATTGTTTTTACCCGCAATTGAAACTGGACCTGCAGGGCAATCTCCACCTGACTTACCATGCCTTCGGGGACACCAGCAACACCTGGCCGGGCAAAGGGGAAATTTTTTACACCAATAACCTGCTCTGGTCGCAGGGCATTTTCCCGGTTAACCTCTCCCAGCTCCCCGATGAACAGGAGCTTTTTCCCGGTCTGGCCGTCCGCAATTTTGACGAACGCGTGGTGGGTTGGTCCCAGCAGGCCCCGGGCGTCGTGAGCCACATTCGTATGGCCACCACCCTGCCGGACAGTGGGGGACATCTCACCGGGCGCATCGTTCTCTCGGACAGCAGCCACAATTTCGGCTTTCTGGCACCGGGGGATTCGGCGAACTGGGCGTTTTCCATTCGCAACTCTGGCATAAGGCTACTTACCATCTCCAACATCCAGTGGCAGAGCGCTCAGAATCCGCCTTTTGAGGTGACCACCAATTTTGCCGGCCCGGCGAGCCTGCCCTTCGACTCTGTTCTCACCGTCCTGGTAACCGCCCGGGTGCTCACTGCCCTTCAAAACGATACCATTCCGCTCTCTGGAACGCTGAAGATTCACAACAACGACCCCCTCAGTCCGGTTGTAGAAATTTTGCTCACTGCGCAGAGCATTGTAACCGGCCTGGATGAAGAAACTCCGCTCCTCCCCAGGCAAACAAGGTTGCTGCCGGCCTTCCCGAATCCATTCAACCCAGGGGGATGGATTCCCTTCTACCTGGCAAGCGCCGGGCAGGTGGAACTCAGGATTTACGATGTACAGGGACGGCTGGTTCGGCCCCTTGGGCAAGGCCGGCTTCCAGCCGGAAAGCACAAATTTTACTGGGACGGAACCAGCAGCCGGCACCGCCCGGTCAGCTCTGGCACTTATTTTGTAAGCTTGCGGGTGAATGGAAAGGCCAGCGGTATCTCAAAAGTGGTGTTGATTCGCTGAGCCAAATCTCTGCTGCTAAGATAGTGTGGTAAAAAACCGGACTATCCATTGGAGATAAAGGATTGATTTTGATCTGCGAAGAATAAAATATAGGAACAAGTTGATCACGACGGTTCGAGTGGCACAAGGAAAGGTGGCGATGAGTTCAGCGAAATCCCGGAGGCGGTTCAAACAGGTGCTGCATCTGGCTTACGGCGTTGCATTTATTCTCTACGGATTGCTTTTAGTTGACGGAGCTGGGTTTTATCGGACCCCTTACGATCAACGTCCCTTTCATCCCGATTATCGGACATTAAGGCCGGCCGGTGTCCGCGGGCATGGCCTGGGCATTCTCGGCTCCACCCTCATGATTCTGATGCTGGGGTATTCTCTGCGCAAGCGGGTGAAATTTTTTCGCAGCTGGGGCCCCCTGAGCAACTGGCTGGACTTCCACATCTTTTGCGGGATTGTCGGTCCCATGCTGGTCATTCTCCATACCGCATTCAAGGTGCATGGGCTGGTGGCGGTCAGCTTCTGGTCCATGATTGCCGTGGCGCTGAGCGGTGTGCTGGGCCGCTATCTGTATTTAAAAATTCCCCGCAACGTGGAAGGCGAGGAGTTAACCCTGAAAGAGCTGGAAGCCATGGAACAAACCATTAATCGGGAGTTGAAGGAAACATTTCGCCTCTCCGAAAAGCAGATTCAGCTTCTGGAGGATGCACTGCGCAACCCGAGCGGCCATGCCCCCCTCAAAAAGCGTGGTATTCTGGGGATGGTGTGGCAGGACCTCACCTGGCCCCTGGTGCGCTCCCGGTACGAAACCTTAATCGCCCGGCGATTAAACATTCCTCAAACTCAGATCCGACAATTCATGCAGGTGCTCCGCCGCAAAGAAAGGCTGGAGAAGCGTATTGACGTACTGGTGCAGGTCCAACGGCTGTTTCATTATTGGCATATTATTCACAAGCCATTTGCCATTATCATGTACCTGATTATG
Organism: Calditrichota bacterium; assembly: GCA_003696445.1. Lineage (GTDB taxonomy): Bacteria > Calditrichota > Calditrichia > RBG-13-44-9 > J042 > J042. The sequence continues at coordinate 5,085 of RFHE01000214.1, forward strand.
CTCATTCACGTGGGTGTTGCAGTTTGGTTGGGCTACACATGGCGATTTTAAACAGAAATGGGTGGGAATGAAAACAGGAAGCAGGTGCTTACTGATGTTTCTCTTTCTTGCCGGATTGTTTAGACCAGCTACCGCCCAACTTTCTCCGGGAAAGTTGAGCCGAGCCCATGCCGATCTGGAGGGATTGCGCAACTGCACCCGTTGTCACGAATCCGGCCGTGGCGTCAGTGCCAGGCTTTGCCTGGACTGCCATCGTTTGCTCAAACAGCGCATCGAGCAGGGCAAAGGTTTGCATGCCCAACCCGATTACAAACAATGCCAAACATGCCATTCCGAACACCATGGACGCCGATTCCAGATGATCTTCTGGCCCGAGGGAGAGGAGCGATTTAATCATGAATTAACCGGATTCAAGTTGGAAGGCGCCCATGCCGAACTTAAGTGCCGGGATTGCCACAAACCCGCATTTATTTCCGATCCAGGCCCCTTAAAAAAAGCCGGAAAGGACCTGAAACAGACGTTTCTTGGACTGAAACGGGATTGTTTAAACTGCCATCAGGACACTCACCGCGGACAACTCAGCCGAAACTGCCTGAAATGCCACAGCATGAAGGACTGGAAACCGGCGCCCAATTTTGATCATCAAAAAACCCACTTCCCTTTGGTCGGGAAACATCGAACCGTGGCCTGTAAAGACTGCCATCCCACGAAAACCGACCACAAATACCCCGATCAGCCTACCTATGTTCAGTTTACTGGTTTGAGATTCGATCAATGCAGCGCTTGTCATGAGGACGTACATCGAGGGAAACTGGGTAAAACCTGCGATCGGTGCCACACACCGCGCTCCTGGACGCAGATGCGCCAGGCCAGCTTCGACCACAGCCAGACCCGCTTCCCTCTGAAGGGCAGGCATGCCGATCTAGCTTGTGAAAAATGCCATAAACCGGGGGTTCCGCGAGGCAATTTAAAGTTTACTCGCTGCCTGGACTGCCACCAGGATTACCACCGAGGAATTTTTGCCAAACGTGCTTCCCGGGGCGATTGTGTGGAGTGCCATAGCGAAGAAGGCTTTACGCCAGCCCGCTTTTCGCTGGCTAAACATCAAAAGACCCGGTTTCCTCTGGAGGGCGCTCATATGGCTGTGCCCTGCAACCAGTGCCACAGCAAAGTGCGCCGAACCAATGGGGAAGAATTTGTGCGTATTCGTTTCGAACCGCTGGTTTGCCAGACCTGCCACAGCGATCCGCATCAGGGTAGCGTGGAATCTTTGGTAAAAACAGCCGGATGCCAGAGTTGTCACAATACCGAGGCCTGGGAAGAAGTAACTTTCGACCATGCTCAGACCCAATTCCCCCTGGAAGGCCGGCATGCAACCATTAAGTGTACCGATTGCCATCAGCCGGATCGAAAGGGCGGTGGGCAAAAGTTGATTGCTTTGAGAAAACTGTCTGTTCAGTGTGAAGACTGCCATGAAGATATTCATTTAGGGCAATTTGCCCGGCATAAAGTTCAGGGTGGAGTGACGGTGGCTTTTACCGATTGCGGTCGATGCCATACGCCGCAGAACTGGCAACCCAGCCGATTCGACCACAATCGGGATTCTCGATTTTCGCTGGAAGGGGCACATGAACAGGTGCCTTGTGCGGACTGCCATCCCAGCGAACAAAAAGGTGATCTGACACTGGTTCGCTTTAAACCGCTCTCCACTCAATGCCGGAGCTGCCATGGAGCGTAAGAATACCCCGACTATTATTTATCTAACCGTATGCTTGTTCTGCGTCTTACCGGCCGTAATTCCCCTGTTTGCCGGAAGGCGTTCCCCGACCAGCCAGAAAGAGACCAATAACCCACACGGTAAGCTCAGGTGGGACTGCCAGAATTGCCACACCGCGGCCTCCTGGAACAAATTGCGGCGCCCGATGGAGTTTAATCATGCCCAGACCGGATTTGAATTAACTGGTGGACATGCCCTGGCCGATTGCCGGAGCTGCCATCAGGATTTGCATTTTGCCAAGATTTCAGCGCAATGTGCCAGTTGCCATCAGGATATCCATCTTGGCCAACTTGGCCCTGACTGCCAGCAATGCCACACCCCAGCAGGCTGGCATTTACAGAAAGATGTGCTTCAGTTGCATGCCGCAAAGGGTTTCCCACTCATGGGTCCCCATGCCATTGCCGATTGCGAATCCTGCCACCAGGGACAGAATCAGGTCGAATTTGCCGGCACGCCGCTGGATTGCAACGGCTGCCATGCCAGCGACTTCCTGCTGGCCAGCAACCCGAACCACGCAAAGGCCGGTTTCAGCATGGCGTGTGAGACCTGCCATCGCGTTCAAAATATGCGCTGGCAGGAGGCCGATTATCAGCATCCGGCCGTCTTTGAACTCAGGGGCGCCCACCAGCAAGCGGACTGTAATAGCTGCCATACAAACACCTTCGCCGGCACTTCCCAGGAGTGTTTTTCCTGCCATGCCCAGGACTTTCGAAGTGCCCAGAATCCCGACCATGCCGCCTTCGGCTTTCCCACCCGCTGCGAATCCTGCCACAACGAAACCCAGTGGCAGGGAGCACAATTCGATCACCTTCAGGCCTCCGGATTTGAATTGCGGGGCGCCCATGCCTCTATTCTGTGCATCGATTGCCATACCAACAACCAGACCACAGGATTGCCTCGGGACTGCCTGGGTTGCCACCAGACCGACTTTCAAAGCACCAAAGATCCCGACCATGTCGCCGGGGGATTCCCTACAGATTGTGAAAATTGCCATGCAGAAACCAGCTGGCGTCCAGCCAATTTCGACCACGATCTGACCGCCTTCCCCCTGACCGGAGCCCACCGTGCTCTGGTTTGCTCAGCCTGCCATCAAAATAATCAGTTTTCTGGCACACCGTCCGATTGCTACAGCTGCCACAGCCAGAACTTCAACAACACCACCGATCCCAATCACGTGGCCAACAACTTCAGCCACGATTGCGTGCAATGCCACAACACCAGT
>RFHE01000215.1 GCA_003696445.1 Calditrichota bacterium
CACAACCTGTCCGCCGTGGTGACCCCCAAAGTCCGCGATGGGGTAGCCGAATTGACGGTTTACAAAGGATTTGCCATCGCTTTCGACGCCACCATTCTGGACCTGTCTCCCCTCTCGGAGCTCCGTACCAGGTATCCACAGGCCCAACTGGTGGACGGCCAGGAGATGGTGGCCCTTCCCGGTTTCGTCGATCCCCACACCCATCCGGTGTTCTACCGCACCCGGGAAGAGGAATTCGAGATGCGGGCGGCCGGCAAGACCTACGAGGAAATTGCGGCCGCCGGCGGGGGGATTCGCAACAGCGTGCGTGCCTTCCGGCAGGCCAGCACCGATGAGCTGCTGGAACTAACCTATTGCCGCATTGCCCGCTTCCTGGAATACGGCACCACCACCATCGAAGCCAAGAGCGGTTACGGCCTCTCCGTTGAAGACGAAATTCGCAGCCTGAGAATTTTAAAGAAAGTGGCCGACCTGCTGCCCATTACCATTGTGCCCACCTTTCTGGGGGCACATGAGGTACCGGACGAGTACCGGGATCGCCGGGAGGCCTACATCGAGTTGATTGTCAAGGAAATGATTCCCCGGGTGGCCGAGGAGCGCCTGGCCGTGTTTTGCGATGTGTTCTGTGAGGAAGGGGTGTTTTCGGTGGCCGAGAGCGAGCGCATTTTGCTGGCGGCCAAGGACCACGGGTTGATTCCCAAATTGCATGCCGACGAGCTCCATTACACCGGAGGGGCCGAACTAGCCGCCCGGTTGAAGGCGGTTTCGGCCGATCACCTGCTGGAGGTCTCCGAGGCGGGCATCCAGGCCATGAAGGAGGCCGACGTGGTGCCCGTGCTGCTGCCGGGCACGGCCTACTTTCTGGGCAAGCAGAAATATGCCCCGGCGCGGAAAATGCTGGAAGCCGGTCTGCCGGTAGCCCTGGCTACCGATTTCAACCCGGGCAGCAGCATGACTCAGAACATGCAGCAAATCCTCAATCTGGCCTGCATTTACATGGGGATGTCCTGCCGGGAGGTGCTGATTGCCGCCACCCTCAACAGCGCCCGGGCCATCGGGCAGGCCCACAGGGTGGGCTCCCTGGAGCCAGGCAAGCAGGCCGATATCATCCTGCTGGATGTGCCTACCTACAAGTACATTCCCTACCACCACGGGGCCAATCATGTAAAACGGGTTTATCGCCATGGTCGGCTGGTTTACCAGGCGCCTTAATCCAAAACTGGTGGCCTGGGGCTGGCTGCTTGCCCTGCCCGCCATGGCTCAAACGGTGAGCGTGCCCCTCTCCCACTGGATTTACCACTGGCTGGAGCGCTGGGAAACCGCCGGGCTCATCGAACAGGTTTACGATCATTCCCGGCCCTATTCTCGAACCGAAACCGCCGGCTATCTGGTGCAACTGTGGCAGACGTTCCGAAAGCACCCGGAAAAATTCTCCCGCATCGATCGGGACTACCTGAACTATGCCCTGGCCGAATTCCAGGAGGAACTGCCCGATTCCATCCAGCAGGCGATTCGGCGGACCAGCGTGTACCGCGCCCGGCGGGTAAAGCAGCATCTGGGCGGCCTCCTGCCCGATCGGATTTACGGCAACCAGCGCAATTTTGTGGATTTCCATTACCAGGACTTTGACCTCTACGCCGATCCCCTCTTCCAGCTCTCCCGGCGCGAGTTCGTCGATGCCCGGGGCCAGGTGACCGAGGAAACCCGGCGCAGCAACGGGTTCATGTTTCGCGGGCGGCTGGGGCCCTATGTGGCGTTTTCCTTCATGCTCACCGACAACAACGTGAAACGCATTCCCAAAATTCCAAAAGTTCAGGTGCTGGAGGAATCCGGCTTTCCTTTCATCCAGCGCCGGGACAACGGCTCGGCCGATTTCGACGAGAACATTGCCACCCTGAACGTGGCCTACAAATACCTGTGGCTGGTCTTCGGCCGGGAGTTTAACGAATGGGGCGCCGGCCACAGCGGACAGATGATCCTCTCCAGCAACGCGCCGGTGTACGACCAGATTAAACTGGTGCTGCGCTACTGGCGGTTCAAGTTTACCCACATCACCGCTTTCACCGAATACATCGATCCCGCATCCCGCACCCTGCTGTTCGCCTCGCCGGCCATCAACACCTTCTGGGCGGGAAATCGGCTGGAGCTTTACCTGGGTCGGGGCGTGCAGTTCGGCGTCTCCGAGAGTGTGGTGTACGGGAACCGCTCCCTGGAACTGGGGTATTTGAATCCCCTGGGATTTTTCGCCTCGCTGGAGCATTTTTACGGCGATCGGGACAACACCGCCCTGTCGCTGGATCTGGCCTGGCGCGTGCGTCCCGGAATAAAGGTTTACGGGGAATGGTTCATTGACGACTTAACGGTCAGCAAATTGGGAACCAAATGGTTCGGCAATAAATTCGGTTACCAGGCGGGCGCCTTTCTGGTCGATCCGCTGGGCCTGCCCGGGGTGGATCTGCTGGTGGAGTACACCCGGATCAAGCCCTACGTGTATTCCCATTCCGTGGCGGATTTCAACAAGTACAAGCATTACGACACCATTCTGGGGCATTTCCTGGGTCCCAATTCGGACGGCTGGCTGGCCCGGGTGCGCTGGTATCCCAACCGGCGGCTGCGCCTGCAACTGGAGGGGCAGACCTACCGGCATGGGAGCAATCCGCCGGACCGTAACGTGGGCGGCGACCCGGATCTGCCTTTCCGCTTTGGCGAGGACAATCCCAATGCCACTTTTCTGGACGGGATTCGGGTGGATCGCGATGCCCTGGGCCTGGAGGTGCGCTACGAATGGATTCGCCGCTGGTACTGGAGTGCCGAGCTGCAACAGGTGCGCATCGGGAGTGCAGGCTGGGACACGGTTTTTCGCCTGCAGACCAGCTTAAATTTCGGCTTTCGCCAGGAACCGTTCCGGGTTTTTGAACCGGCCACCCGGTAGCCGGTCCGCCTGAACAACCATGGAGGCGCAAGTGACGATGAGGATAAAGCGAACTGATCAGTGGTTCCGGGGGTTCTGGAGCATCCCCCTTCTGGCCTGCCTGCTGGTTTCTTTGACGGCGGCGCAGGTGCCGGACAAAGTTGTGGAAATGGACATTCTGCCGGAAACCAGTCGTCTGGTGACCGGCCAGAGCACGCGCCTTGCCATTCGGCTGGAGATTGCCCCCGGCTGGCACATCAACAGCAACCAGCCGCCGGATGAGATGCTGGTGCCCACCGAGCTGGAGCTGAGTGCCGATCCCGGGGTCACCTTCGGCCAGTTGCGCTTTCCCCGGGCCGAGCAGAAATCCTTCTCCTTCTCGGAAACGCCGCTGGCCGTGTTCGAAGGCACCGTTCTGGTGTTTGGCAGCCTCTCCCTGCCACCCGATTTTAACCAGGACAGCGTTCATCTGACCGCCCGGCTGCGCTTTCAGGCCTGTAACGATCAGCTCTGCCTGCCGCCCCGGGAGGTGACCGCATCTCTGGTGTTACCGGTTGCGCGGGAAGGCGAGGGGGTGGAGAAAATCAATCAGGCGATTTTCGCGGCGGCTCCGGGTGGGGAAACCGGCCCGCCGGCCAGCGAAGCCGAAAGCGAGCTGGTTCAGACCATCGAGCAGCGGGGCATGCTGGTGGCCTTCCTGGTCATTTTTCTCAGCGGCCTGGCCCTGAACCTGACCCCCTGTGTGTACCCGCTCATCCCCATTACCATCAGCTACTTCGGCGGGCAGGTGGGAGGCAAAAAAGGCAGCCTGTTGCTTTACGCCCTGCTTTACGTGCTGGGGATGGCCATTACCTACTCGGCTCTGGGTGTGGTGGCGGCGCTTACCGGATCCATGCTGGGCGGCTGGCTGCAGAATCCTGCCGTGCTCGTCTTCATCGCCCTGGTGATGGTGGCACTGGCCCTGAGCATGTTCGGCCTGTACGAAATCCGCGTACCGGCCCGGCTGTCCAATTTTGCCGGCCAGAGCAAGGGGGGCTATCTGGGCTCTCTGTTTATGGGCCTGACGGTGGGCATTGTGGCCGCCCCCTGCATCGGCCCCTTTGTGCTGGCCCTGCTTACCTACGTGGGCGAAAAGGGCGATCCGGTTCTGGGGTTCTGGATGTTTTTTGTGCTCTCGCTGGGACTGGGCCTGCCCTACCTGCTGCTGGGCGTGTTCAGCGGCTCGGTAAACCGCCTGCCCCGATCCGGCGCCTGGATGATCTGGGTGCGCAAAATCTTTGGCTTTCTGCTGCTGGCCGTGGCCATCTACTTCCTCAGCCCCCTGATGCACAGCGACCTGTGGTACTATTCCCTGCTGGCGGTCACCTTTCTGGTCGGTGGCATTTACCTGGCCTGGGTGGATCCCAATCAGGCACCCGGCCCTGCCTTTACCCTGGTCCGCAACCTGGTGGGGATTGGGTTTTTGCTGCTCAGCGTCTTTTTCTGGACCTCCAGCGTGGAGGCCTACGTCAATGAGCAGGTTATTCAGTTGACCAGCCAGATGCAGGCCGGCGGGGCTCAGGTGGAGGCCATCGCCTGGAAGCCCTACAGCACGGCCGAACTGGAACGGGCCCGCGCCCAAGGCAAGCCGGTCTTCATCGACTTTTTCGCCGACTGGTGTATCCCCTGCAAGGAACTGGACAAATTCACCTTTACCGACCCCGAAGTCATCGAACAGTCACGCCATTTCGTGATGTTGAAAGCCGACCTGACCAGCTTCAACAGCCCGGAGGTGAAAGCCCTGCGGGACCAGTACCGGATCCGCGGCGTGCCTACCCTGGTGATGCTCGATCCCACAGGCAGGGAGGTTCCCGGCACCCGCATTGTTGGCTTTGTGGAGGCCGATGTGTTGCAGCAGGCCATGAACCGGGCCCTTCAGGCCGCCGGGACGGTTTCGCCCGGGGAGTAAGCAGTATCGCGTGGGATGTGAGGCCGGGCCAGCAATCTTTCCGGCAGCAGTGTTGCTGCCCCTGGCGTGCGCGAGGCCTGTCAACCCGGTGCCATGTGTTCAGGCAATGGCCCAGGCGCAGGCATTGCCTGTACACCTTGAGGCCTGCATTCAGGCTCCAGAAAAAATGGCCTGCGGTTTACAGAGGAAAGGCTAAAGGTCATTCAGCCACCCCCATTCATCGGGTCCAGGCAGGCGGTGCGTCTGTGGCAGCAAACTGTGCAATCTCCGTAAATACTGAAAAGCCCGGG
>RFHE01000022.1 GCA_003696445.1 Calditrichota bacterium
AAACTTAAGGAGACCCATAGATGCCTGCGCGTACTCAAGATTTGGAACGGATTCTTTCTCTGTCGGAGAATTTGTACGAAGCGATTATGATTGTGGCCAAGCGGGCCCGTCAGATTAACGAAGAATTTTACCAGAAAAAGCGCGACCGCCAGATTCGGGAAGAGCTGGATGGTTCATTTGAAGAGGAGTTGCTCCATGCCGAAGCCGAAGAATGGGACATGGAGATCTCCCCGGAAGAAGAGGAAAATCCGGTGGTGCTGGCATTGCAGGAATTTTTGGATGGAAGATTGGCGTATCACTACGAGCCGACCCGAGGCTGAGCCCGACAGTTTTGACGCAAGAAGGTGATCTGGCAGCAGCCGGGTCACCTTTTTCTTTTTATTGACCGGACAAGCTGGCGTTTTCCCATGAGTGCATGGCATCCGCATATTGTAATTTTTAATGCGCGCATTTTTGATCCGTTAACCCGGAGAGTTGCTCCTGCCACAGCGTTGGCGGTCTGGGAAAATCGGATTGTGGCGATTGGTCTGGACCACGAAATGCGGGAGCTGGCCGGTCCGGCCACCCTCCAGCTGGACGCGCGCCGGCATTGGCTGTTACCCGGCCTGGTGGACAGCCACATTCACCTCACCGAATTTGCTCTTCGGCGCCAGGAACTGGATTTCAGCAACTGTAGCGCTCTGGAAGAAGCCCTGGAGCTGGTCCGCCGGGCGGTGGAGGCCAGGCCGGCTGGAAGTTGGATTACCGGCGGGGGTTGGGATGTCCGCCGGCTGGGCCTGTCCGGTTTTCCTGATCGAGCCTGGCTGGATGCTATCAGTCAGGACCATTTGATGGTTTTCGCCAGTCGGGACTGGCACAGCGTCTGGGTCAACAGCCCGGTGCTGGAACGCGCCGGGATCGATGCCCACACCCCGGATCCGGAAGGGGGAAAAATTTTGCGCCGCAATTCCGGAAAGGAGCCGACCGGCGTGTTGCAGGAAAAAGCCTGCCAGATGGTCTATGGGCTGGTCCCCCCCGCCGAATTCGAGCAGGTGGGGGAAGCCCTGAACGATGTGTTTGCCGAGTTTCACCGCCAGGGCATTACCGCCGTTCATGTGATGGAAACACCCCGAGAGTGGCGTTTTTACCAGCTCCTCCGCCAGCAGCGCCAGCTTCAGCTGCGCATCAGTTGGTACGCCTTTGTGGAGCATCTGGATGCTTTAAAGCAAAGTGGCCTGGCCAGTGGGCTGGGGGATGCCTGGCTGCAGGTGGGGGGGATAAAAATTTTTGTCGATGGCTCCCTTGGTTCGCAAACCGCCGAAATGCTGGCCCCTTACCAGGGGCTGGACCATGCCGGGGTGGAAGTCAGGCCGGAAGCCGAGCTCACTGAGCTGGTGGAAGAGGCCACGGCCAACGGCTTGGCCTGCGCCATCCATGCCATCGGGGACCGGGCCAATCGCAAAGCGCTCAATGCCATCGAAACGGCCAGGGAACGGTATCCTTCCAGGGAGGTGCGCCACCGGATTGAACACGCCCAGTTGCTTCATCCGGAAGACCTGCCCCGCTTTGTGCGCCTGAACGTGATTGCCAGCATGCAGCCCATTCACTTGGCTGAGGATGTTCCAGCCATTGAGGCCCTGTGGGGCGAGCGGGGGCGCTACGCCTTTGCTTTCCAAAGCCTGCTGGCCAGAGGAACCCGCCTGGCCTTCGGATCGGATGCGCCAGTGGAACGAATTAATCCCTGGCAGGGCATGTTTATGGCCGTGACCCGTAAAGCTCACCTGGATCCGGCTCAACCCACTTTCTATCCGGAAGAATCGATCAGCCTGGCCGAGGCGGTGGCCGCTTACACCATTCATCCCCACTACGCCGTGGGCCTGGAATATCGCCTGGGGCGCATCACCCCCGGCAACCTGGCCGATTTCATTATTGTGGATCAGGATGTTTTCAATGACCCGCCGGAGACCTTGCTGGAGAATCAGGTGTTGCTCACCTGCCTGGACGGGCAGATTGTGTATCGACGGTCCGGTGAGCAGCTCATCGAGCTGTAATGCCCCGTGGGAAAAAGTTTTTTTGTTTTTCCCTTCCTGCAAAACCGTTAAAATTTCTCTGGCCAACCGTTAAAAACATGAGGCGTTGCGTGATGGGGATGAAGGCTTTTTGCAGAACACTCGGATTGCAGATTGCCCTGGTCTGGTTGCTGGCCTGGGCGTCCGGTGCCGGTGCGCAAACCCGATTTCAACTGGTGGAGAGTGTCCCGGTAGAAACCTCCCTGGGAATTGAGGAGACCGCTCGTACCCTACCGGTTTGGCTGGAGATGATCCGGTCCGCCCGCAAGAGTTTGGACATCGAGATCTTTTACCTGTCCAACAAGGCCGGGGAACCGCTGGAACAGGTTGTGGCCGCGCTAAGGGAAGCCGCCCGACGTGGGGTGCGGGTACGGATTATCGTGGACGGAAAATTTTATCACACCTACCCGCAGACGCTGGATGAACTCAACCAGCTGGAAGGCATCCGTGTACGGCCGCTCCAGTACTTCGATCGGCTGGGAGGGGTTCTCCATGCCAAATATTTTGTGGTGGACGGCCGGGAGCTGTTTATTGGCTCCCAGAATTTCGACTGGCGCGCCCTGAAGCACATTCACGAACTGGGGGTGCGGATTGCGCATCCCGGACTGGCGGCACTGGTTCTGAAAATCTTTGAGCTGGACTGGCGTCTTGCCGGCTCCGGAGAGACCAGCCTGGCGGACCTCCCGCCCTTGAAGCCCGACGAGGTTATCGATGCCGAACATCCGGTGCAAATACCCTGGCAAGGGGATACCCTACGCATCTACCCAACTTTCAGTCCCATCGGCGCGATTTTTCCGGGCATGACCTCCGACGAGAGCGCCTTGCTCAATTTGATTCACACGGCCAGGCAACGGGTTGCCGTTCAGTTGTTGACCTACAGCCC
>RFHE01000216.1 GCA_003696445.1 Calditrichota bacterium
CGGGCGGCAATGCCCACCGGATCCAGATGCTGAATGAGTTTAAGGACCTTCTCTACTTCTTCCGGGGTGGTTTGAAAAACCTGGGCGATGGTGTCCAGGGAGACCTCCGGGTCCAGGTAACCATCGTCACGCAGGTTGTAGATGATGTATTCACCGATGCGGAAGGCTTGCTCGCTCAGGTTGTACATGCGCAATTGGTTGAGTAGATGCTCGGCCAGGGTAGCCGTGTACACCTCGGGGCGCTCGTATTCCTCTTCTTTCTTTTCTCTGGGCAATTTCAGCTCGTAGGCCTCGTCGTCGTTGACCAGGTCTTCCCAGTTGATTTCTTCCTCGGCTTCCTCGTAGAGTTCTTCCTCTTCGGACTTGTTGTTGTCTTCCAGTTGCTCAAACTCTTCCTGGATCTCTTCGGCCTGCTCCTGATTCTCTTCCAGCTCCTGCTCTTCCACCTCTTCCAGCTCCTGGGCTTCCTCGAGTACCGGATTCAGTTCCAGCTCGGTTTTGATTTTCTGTTCCAGGCTGAGGGTCGGTAATTGCAGCAGGGTGGAAAGTAGAATCTGCTGCGGTGTCAGGCGCTGTTCCAGCGAGAGTTGTTGAGACAAACGAACCATAAACCTTTGAGTCCTTTGAATTACCAGTTGCGTTGTAGCCCTAAGTTAGACGGTGGCATGATGTTTGTCAACTGAAAAGAATCGGCAACAAATGCGTTTCTTTTTTCTTCCACCATTTCAACTTCTCAGATGAGGATCTTGACAAATTCCTTTGCAGTGGATATTTTCTCCACGACCTATTCCTGTTCTTTCCCAATCGAAATGTAAGCTTCGGGAGGATCCCACCATGAAATTTTCGGTACGATTTGCTTTTTGCTGGTTTGCCATTCTGGTCTCCATGTCTCTGGCGCAGCCCTACCACGTGATTTCTGTGGATGGTTCCGTGGGGGAATGGCAGGGGAATGAAAAAGTGGCTACGGAATCCCAGGATGATGCCAGCTTTGGAACAACAAACAACCTGGATGCCCTGTATGTCACCTGGGATTCGCGAAAGCTTTACCTGCGGATTAGCGGCGCATTTGAAAATGCCAATGGTAATGGCTTTGTTGTTTTTCTGGATGTCAAATATGGCAGCGCTTCCAATTCAGGAGTAAACAACCTGACTGACTTAACTGACAATGCTGGTGCTCTGGATGCCCTGATTACCAATCCAGCCTTTTCCGAAACCGATGCTAATTTCAAAGCCGATTACGCTATCGGCAGTTTCCAGAGGAACACGATCTTATCCGGGAACCTCAGCGATAATGCGGGAATGCGCGGTTGGGGAGGAGATGGCGGGCGAGGGGGATCTACTGGCAATTTTGCCTGGCTGGACGGGGTGGACCTGTCCTTTGACGCCGGGGGAACCGAATGTGAAATTGGCGTCAGCTGGAACAAACTTTATGGATTGGGAGAAGGCAAAGTCCCCACCGATGCTAAGCTGGGCATTGTGGTGGGATATGGTAGCACTGGCGGCGGAACTGCAGACGAAACCCTGCCCACCAATGGTTCGGGAAATGGGGGAAACTTTACTTCGATTTATGTTGTGGATATCGATAGTGATGACGACGGTTTCCCTGACGTCGGGGTGAAAACCGGAGATGCCGGCCTGGGAACCGATGCCACCGTTACGCCTTCCCGCCCTAACAACAGTACCACTTACACATCCGCAAAAACAATAGATGGGAGCCTGGCGGACTGGCACCAGAACGAATTTATCGGCCCGGGTCGCAGTGCCACTCCGGCTGAAAGCCAAATGCGTTACTTCATCACCTGGGATGCGTCCAATTTTTACGTGGCATTTGCCGGGCTAGGTAACGGTACAGATGATCGGTTCAATGTGGCCATCGACGTGAATCCCAATCAGGCCGACGATGATATGGCGGCTTTTGCCGGGGTGACCTTTCAGGCCAATTTTGAGCCGGATTATGTGTACCAGTGGAACGGAAGTTCCCTGAACAAATTTCAGGCCAATGGTTCCAGCTGGCAGGACGTTGCCGATGATGGAAGCGGAGCCGATAGCAATACGGATCCGGTAATCGTGGAATTGCAGATCCCGCGCAGCGGCATCGGGAACCCGGGTACCGGTCAGGCGATAGGCTTTTACCTCTGGGCGGCCAATGCCGCAAATGCGGATTACGATGCTTATCCAGGCAGCGACAATGGAAATACCCCTGATAACCAAGCCTCTGCCCAGGATTTAACCACTGAATTTGGATTTACTTTTACGGGCAGTGGAGTCCAGGTCAATCAGAATATTGCAGAGGACATCAGTCTTCCTGTAAACCTTTCCTTGTTTGTAGCAATTCCTCAGTCACAGCGTGTGGTATTGCGCTGGATTACCGAATCCGAGGTAAATAACGAGGCTTTTCTGGTACAGCGTAGTGAAGACAATAAGTTTTTTGTAACAATAGGAGAGGTCTCCGGGCAGGGCAACTCCAGCCAGCGCACCGAATATGAATTTGTGGATCCACTGGTGGTTCCCGGTAAAACCTATTACTATCGCCTGGCTGATCGCGATTTTAACGGCAACATAACGTTTCACTACTCAATTCAGGTTACGATTCCTCTTGCTGGAAGCGAAACGCCGTCGGGACCGTCCAGATTTTTCCTTTATCCCAATTATCCCAATCCTTTCAATCCCTCAACCCATATCCGTTTCGACGTACCTGGCGGGCAAACGACTCGCTCGGTCCGCTTGAGCGTGTTCGATGCCCGGGGCCGTTTAGTGCAAGTGCTGCTGGACGAAGAGATGCCCCCGGGACAGCATGAGGTGATCTGGTTCGGCCGTAACCGGCAGGGCCAGCCGGTGCCTTCCGGGGTGTACTACCTGCGGATGGAGAGCGGCTTCTTCAGCCAGACCCAAACCATGGTGCTGGTTAA
>RFHE01000217.1 GCA_003696445.1 Calditrichota bacterium
AACGGCGGGGTTTTAAAACTGGCCGGCGCCACCAACACTGTGCAAAACCTGCTGGCTATCACCAAGCTGGACACCATTTTCGAGACCTACGACAGCACCGAAGCGGCACTAAACAGTTTCGCCTGAGTAAGTTGGCAAAACCACCTCTTCCATGTGTACCGTCCGAACAAGTCCCAATCGTGTCCTGCCGGTGAAATCCATCTAATAACAAACGCAGAGAGAAACCATTCATGGCCGTAATTGTGGCGGTTGGTGCTCAGTGGGGCGATGAGGGCAAAGGCAAGATTGTCGATCTGCTCAGCGAGCAAATGGACATTGTGGTCCGTTACCAGGGTGGGGCCAATGCCGGCCACACGGTGTGTATCGGGGATCGGCAATACATTTTGCATTTAATCCCCAGCGGGATCCTTCATCCCGGGGTCCAGTGCGTGATCGGCAACGGGGTGGTGGTGGATCCTGAGGCCTTGCTGGAGGAGATCGCATTACTGGCCTCCCAGGGCATTCAAGTCGAAGGTCGGCTGTGGATCAGCCAGCGGGCTCACCTGGTAATGCCCTATCATAAGTTGCTGGACCAGCTTAGTGAGTCGCGGCGCGGCGCACAGCGAATCGGCACCACCGGGCGGGGCATCGGTCCGGCCTATGTGGACAAATTCAATCGCCGGGGCATCCGAATCGTCGATTTGCTGGATCGGGAACTGTTCGAACAGAAACTGCGCGAAAACCTGGCCGAGAAAAATCCCATTCTCCAAAAGCTTTACGGCCATCAGCCGCTGGATGCCGGAGAGATTATTGAAACCTATCTTCAATTCGACCGCAAAATCGATCCCTACGTGCGCGACGTGTCCCGCTTTTTAAACGAAGCCATTGCCGAGGGCAAAAGCGTACTCTTGGAGGGGGCCCAGGGGACTCTGCTGGATGTGGATCATGGCACCTATCCCTATGTCACCTCATCGAACCCCACCAGCGGCGGTGCCTGTACCGGGGCCGGCATCGGCCCCACCAAGATCGATCGGGTGCTGGGGGTGATGAAAGCTTACACCACCCGAGTAGGCGAAGGCCCTTTCCCTACCGAGCTTTCCGGTGAAGCCGGAGAGTTTTTGCGCCGGGAGGGCGCCGAATTCGGAGCCACCACCGGAAGGCCGCGCCGGTGCGGCTGGTTCGATGCTGTGATCGGTCGCTACGCCGTCCGGGTGAATGGCATCGATGCCCTGGCCATCACCAAACTCGATGTGCTGGACCCTCTACCTGAGATTCAAGTCTGTGTGGCTTACCGCTACCGGGGCAAAACCCTGACCGAATTTCCGGGGGAAATGCGCATCCTGAACGAATGCCAGCCGGTTTACCGTACCGTGAAGGGTTGGCAGAGCCCCACCAGCCAGGCCCGCCGGTGGGAGGACTTACCTGCCCGGGCACGGGACTATCTGAGGTTGATCGAGGACTTGACCGGTGCACCCGTGCAGTTGGTCTCGGTGGGCTCAAAAAGGGAACAGACCCTGGTTGTTCAACGCGCCTGGTAAGCGGGCAACTAATAATGCATCTGTTTTACGCGGGCCATCACCACGCTCAGATTGACCCCATCCTCCCGGCTGATTACCACCGCCTTTTGCAGCATCTCATCATCCAGGGTGGTGTAGTAGGCTTCCAGATACATCTGTACCAGTTCCTCGGAGTCTTCCTTGCTCCAGGCGTAATCGTCCATGTCCAGCGGTCTGATTTGGGGGTGTTTATTCATTGGAGATCGTGCCTTCCTCAGTATAGTCGTTTCAGGGCGTCCAGGGCTTCGGCTAGGTTTTCCACCACCACATCGGCTTCCCGCAGAAAGGCCGGGGGAAGTGTGGTGGTGACGGCAATGCATTTCATTCCGGCGGACTTGGCACTACGAATACCCAGCGGAGCATTTTCGATCACCACACAGTCGGAGGGTTCCACGCCGACCAGCTGGGCCGCCCGCAGGTAAGGCTCCGGCGAAGGCTTGGTGAAGGCAACGTCCTCTGCGGTAACCACTGCATCGAAATAATCCTGCAGGCCAAAGGCCTTTAGGGTTTCATCCACCCGGTAGCGATCCCCGCCGGTGACCAGTCCAATGGCCAGATTTTTCTCCCGTGCCCATTGCAGGACATCCACCAGGTGGGGATAGATTTCCGGCTTTTTGATCTGCTCGTAGTAGTGGCGCTTCTTCTCAATTAAAATGAGGATTTGGTCCGAGGGCAGATTGAACTTTCGGATCAACTGAGAGGCCACCGCTTCTACCGCCTGGCCTTCCAGCAGGTACAGCTCCTCGGGTGCCATGTCGATGCCATACTCGGCGAGAACCCGCCGCCAGCCCTCGTAGTGGTCCTCCATGCTTTTCACTACCACGCCGTCAAAGTCGAAAAACAATGCTTTCATGAATGCCTGCGCTCGAACCTCGTTTGTTCACCACACCTGGCCCTGTGCCATGGACAAGTAAATTTAACGGTAAACGGCGCCTTACCGCAGAGGAAAATTTATCCGCCTTGAACCGAACACTTTTTAAATGCAATGCCTGCGGTCAATGCCAAAAATAGCTAATTCCGGCTTGGGCTATTGTGACCACTGTGCCAGAATGCACAATGGCTCTTCAAACCGGGGCTTTTCAAACCGGCTTGAGCAAAATTAGATGCTCCTACCGGCACAAAGTTGCTTGGGACAGGCTATTGCTGAACATATTTGAGATAGTAGTGTTCCAGAATGCTTCGGGAGCGAATCCGCCGGACGGGTATCCCCTGTTCTTTTAGTGTGGCCAGTACGGTTTGGAAGGCTTCGCCATCGGACAGCAACTGAAACTCGGCCTCCTGTTCGGAGCGCGGGGCGATTTCCCACTTCAACTGAGCAAACCCTTTCAGCACCTGAGCTGCCTGTAGAGGCGCTTGGAGCAGAAAGATGCTTTTTTTCAGATCCTCGCCGCCGATTTCCGCAGCCAATTGGCCGTTGCGGAGCACCAGCACCCGGTTGCATAGCTGTTCTACCGCTTCCAGGCGGTGGGAGGCATACAGCATGGCGCGGGCCGGCAATGCCTGCAGCAGGTTCAGCATCTGGCGTTGTCCGTCGGGATCCAGGCCGGACAGGGGCTCGTCCAGAAGTAGAATATCCGGTTGATGAACCAGGGCAATGCCCAGTTGAACGCGCTGAATCATGCCTTTGGAAAAGCCGGCCAGCAATTCTTCCTTCTGGTCTTCCAGCCCGATAAACGCCAGCAACTCCTGGCAGCGGCGCCAAGCCTGGTGGGCAGACAAACCGCTGAGCCGGCCGGCCAGCGTGAGCAGCTCCTGGGGAGTAAAATTTTCCAGCCCTTCCTGAATTTCGGGCACATAGCCCAGACGCCGTTTTTCTGCCTCCAGGTTGCTTGTGCCCTCAATCAATATCTGGCCGCTGGTCGGCCTCAAAAAATTGACCACCAGCTTGATCAGTGTGGTTTTGCCCGAACCGTTGGCGCCGATCAATCCCACGTAGTCGCCGGGGTAAACATTCACCGAAACATCGCGAAGCGCATATTCGGCGCTACGCGCGTAGCGCTTGCTGAGCTGTTGAATTTGGATGAGGGGATGTGTCTTGTTCGCTGCTGCCAAGGACGACTCCCGCAATCGGTACATTCAAAAATATGAAATCGATTCGACTCATGCAGTAGCAATTGTTAAATTGAATTTATGGCAATCTGGCGCAGCATTTAGAGCGAAATAGCAGAGGAGGAGACAGATGACCCGCGAGGAAGCCTATCAACTGCTCACCGAGTACACCAAAAAGGAAGCCCTGATCAAGCATGCCCTGGCTGTGGAAGCGGCCATGGCCGCCTACGCCCGCAAATTCGGCGAGGACGAGACGGCCTGGCGCATTGTCGGTCTGTTGCACGACTTCGATTACGAAATGTACCCCAGCCTGGAGGATCATCCCTTTAAAGGTGCAGAAATTCTGCGCCAGCGCGGCTTCCCCGAAGCGTGGGTCAAGGCCATCCTTGGCCATGCCGAACACACCGGGGTGCCCCGGGATACGTTGATGGCCAAGGCTCTGTTCGCCGTGGACGAGCTGTGTGGATTCATTACCGCAGTGGCTTATGTGCGCCCCAATCGCAGTTTGGCGGAAGTGACCGTAAAATCGGTGAAAAAGAAAATGAAAGATAAGTCCTTCGCCCGCCAGGTCAACCGAGAGGACATTATTCGGGGAGCTGAAGAACTGGGCGTGCCTTTGGAGGAACACATTCAATTCGTCATCGAAGCCATGCAGGGGATCGCCGATCAGTTGGGTCTGTAATGAAGCAGCCCTCACGCCAGCCGGGCAAGATCGGGGCAAACGTTCATCGTAAAGTTGCGTAACCCATGGGAGCACAGGACCGAAAGGCCGATGACCATCGCCTGATTGAACAGGCCAAAAAGGGCAATCAAAAGGCCTTCGAAACTTTAATGCATCGCTACCGTAACCTGGTTTACCACGTGATGCTTAAGATGATTCGGAATCCGCAGGATGCGGAGGATTTAACTCAGGAAGCGTTTATGAAAGCGTTTCATGCGCTGAATTCGTTCAATGAAGAATATGCTTTTTCCACCTGGCTGATGAAAATAGCCACCAATAATTGCATCGATTTGTTACGCAAGCGGAAGCTGAAAGCCATTTCCATCGACCAGCCGGTTCAGGTAAAGGACGATGCCATACGCATCGAGTTGCCCGACAGAGACCCCACTCCCGAGCGGCGGTTGCTCTCCCGCGAGCAGAGCCGCCTGATTGACCAGGCCATCGATTCGCTCCCTCCCCTCTACCGGCACGTGATTGTGTTGCGCCATCGCGAAGAGAAATCCTACGAGGAAATTGCCGAAATTCTGGATTTGCCTCTGGGCACGGTAAAGGCACGCATCTTTCGGGCGCGCGAAATGCTGAATAAGAAGATTAAAGAACTTTTCAACGCATGAAAAGCAGGCTGCTGCAAACGTATTTGATGGTCGCCCTCCTGAGCACTGCATTGTCCGGCGGCCTCTACGGCGGGGATACCTCCCACCGGGCCGGTAAGTTGAGTCGTGTTTTTAAGCGGGGCCCGGAACAGGCGCTTTCTGTGGATCTGCGGATCGGGACCGGTCACCTGGATGTGGGCGTGGCCGATCCGGGGGTGCTTTTTAAAGGCGATTTTTTGTACAAAAGCATTCCCCCGCAAATCGCCCATGAATTGGTGGGCAACAAAGCCCGCATCAGCATTCGCGTGGGAAGCAAAACCCGCAAAGAAAAAGAAGAACCGGAAAATGTGGATTTTTCTCTCTCCGGCCTGTTCAAAGACGAAAGTATTCTCCGATTCACATCGGAAATTCCCATTACCATGACCATGCGCCTGGGAGCGGTTAAAGGCTTCCTGGAACTGGGCGGATTGCGCCTGCAATCGGTCTCCATGGAAGTGGGTGTTTCCCAGTGCCTGGTAAATTTTGCCCAACCCAACCCGGAAACCCTTTCCCTTTTCAACGTGGAAGCAGGTGTGGGCAAACTGGAAATGTTGAATTTGGCCAACGCAGGGTTTCAACACCTGGTTTTTAAGGGGGGCATGGGGTCTTACGTGCTGGATTTTGGCGGGGAACTGGTCCGTAGCGGCGAGGTGGACATTGAAGTGGGGATGGGCAGCCTCACCCTGTATTTGCCCGAGGAGGTCGGGGTGCGGGTGGAAGTGGACAAGAATCTTTTTACTGCGCTGAATATTGATGATGTTTACAAGAAAGGCAATGTGTATTACAACAACCACTGGGGGAAGACCAGTCAGCAGCTGGATGTGCATCTGGAGGCCGGCTTCGGCAAAATAGACATCATCTGGAAGTAATCCGCGCTCTTCGCCGTCATCCCCCAAGTCAGGCTCGCTTCCCTTCGCTCGTAATTTGAACCCGTTTTCCTTCTTTCCCCGAATAAAAAAACGGTTGCCCTTCCGTAGAAGGACAACCGTCGAACGCCCGTTTCTTCAAATCGGGGGTAATCAGGAGCAGCCACTGGTGCTGCCGCATTCCAGGCATTTGTAGCAGTTGCCGTTGCGCACCATGATGTTGCCGCATTCGTGGCAATTGGGTGCATCGGCCTGGGTCTGGAAGACCACTTTTTCCCGTTCCCGCAGCGGATCGTTTGCTCCGTTGATCGGTTGGGTGGGTGCAGCCGTTCCGGAAAGGGATTCCCAATCCTCCTTTTGGTCGCCATTGGCACCGTTGGCCAGCGAGGGATCCAGGTAACGGGATTGCTCTTCTTTGGGTAAAAACTTCAGGGCCAGCCAGCGGAAAATGTAATCCATGATGGATTTGGCGATGGGGATTTGCGGATTGTTGGTGAACCCGGACGGTTCGAAGCGGGTATGGGCAAATTTGTTGCACAGCACCCGCAGGGGCACCCCGTACTGCAGGGCCAGGGAGATGGCGGTGGCAAAGGAATCCATCAGGCCGGACACCACCGACCCTTCCTTGGCCATGACGATAAAGATTTCCCCCGGGGATCCGTCCTCGTACATGCCCACGGTAATGTACCCTTCGTGGCCGGCGATTGAGAATTTGTGAGTAATGGCTTGCCTTTCGTCGGGAAGGCGGCGCCGGTAGGGGCGGCCGTATTCGGCCTTTTTCTCCTTGCCCAGCGAGGTGGAAAGCGGCTGGGTGCGCTTGGAATTATCCCGATAAATCGAGATGGCCTTCAGCCCCAGCTTCCAGGCGGTCCGGTAAATGTCGGCAATTTCTTCCACGGTGGTGTTTTCCGGCACGTTTACCGTCTTGGAAATGGCGCCCGAGATGAACGGCTGCACAGCGGCCAGCATTTTGACGTGCCCCATATAATGGATGGAACGGATGCCGTTGACCGGCTTGAAGGCGCAGTCGAACACCGGCAGGTGGGCTTCGTCCAGCCCCGGTGCGCCCTCGATGGTATCGTTTTCGTCAATATATTTGATGATCCGGTTGGCCACTTCCTCACTGTAGCCCAGTCGTGCCAGCGCCAGCCGCACGGTACTATTGACGATCTTCAACACACCGCCGCCCACCAACTTTTTGTATTTCACTAGGGCAATATCGGGTTCGATGCCGGTGGTGTCGCAATCCATCATAAAAGCAATCGTGCCGGTAGGTGCCAGCACGGTGACCTGGGCATTGCGATAGCCGTGGGCTGTGCCGGCTTGGTAGGCTTCTTCCCACACTTGACGGGAAGCCTCCCACAGATAGTTGGGCACCAGCTCCCGGTCGATGTTCAGCGAGGCTTCCCGGTGCTTGTTAATCACCCGCAGCATCGGCTCGCGGTTTTTTGGGAATTCCTCAAACGGCCCCATTACGCTAGCCAGCTCGGCGCTGGTTCGATAGGCCTGCCCGCAGAGAATGGAGGTGAGGGCCGCCGCATAGTGCCGGGCCGGTTCGCTATCGTAGGGCATGCCCAGGGACATGAGCAGGGCGCCCAGATTGGCGTAACCCAGTCCCAGCGTGCGAAATTTGTGGCTGTTTTGCGCAATCTCCGGACGCGGATAACTGGAGTTGTCCACAATGATTTCCATGGCGGTAATCATGATGCGCACTGCCTGCTGGTAAGCCTCCACATCGAATGAACCGTCCTCGCGCATGAAGCGCATCAGATTGAGCGAAGCCAGATTGCAGGCGGTGTCGTCGATAAACATGTACTCGCTGCAGGGATTGGAGGCATTGATTCGGGCCGAATTGGGGCAGGTATGCCAGTCGTTGATGGTGGTGTCGAACTGCATGCCGGGATCGCCGCAGATGTGGGTGGATTCGGCGATCATTTTTAAAATATCCCTGGCCCGATAGCGATCCATCGGTTCGCCGGTGGTTACCGCCCGGGTAACCCACTCGCCGTCGGCTTCGACGGCTTGCATGAATTCATCGGTAACCCGAACGCTGTGATTGGCGTTCTGAAAGAAAATGGAGCTGTAGGCCTCTCCATTCAGCGAACCGTCGTAGCCGGCCTCAATCAAGGCCCAGGCTTTCTTCTCCTCGCTGGCCTTACAGGTGATGAACTCGACGATGTCCGGATGATCCACATTCAAAATCACCATCTTGGCCGCCCGGCGGGTGCGGCCGCCGGACTTGATGACACCGGCAAAGGCGTCGAATCCCTTCATGAACGAAACCGGACCCGAAGCGATCCCGCCGGTGGAAAGGCTCTCCCTGGAGGAGCGCAGGACCGAGAAGTTGGTCCCGGTGCCCGAACCGTATTTGAACAGCATCCCTTCGATTTTGGCCAGGTCCAGGATGCTTTCCATAGTGTCCTGAACCGAATTAATGAAGCAGGCTGAACACTGGGGCTTTTCTTCCACACCCACGTTGAACCACACCGGGCTGTTGAAGGCGGCATACTGGTTGACCAGCAAATAGGTCAGTTCGTTGTAGAAGACCTCCCCATCTTCCCGGCTGGCAAAATACCCGTCCTTGAGGCCCCAGTCGGTAATGGTACGCGCCACCCGGTTGATGAGCTGCTTGACGCTGGTTTCCCGTTCCGGTGAGCCCACCTTGCCGTGGAAGTATTTGGAGACCACTACGTTGGTCGCCAGCTGGCTCCAGAAGCTGGGCACCTCCACATCGCTCTGGCGGAAGACTACCTCGCCGGTTTCGCTGGTAATGGTGGCCTCGCGCTTTTCCCATTCAATTTCATCGAAGGGATGAACCCCTTGCCGGGAGAAATAGTGCTGGAAAGCCAGACCGGGCCTTTCTGCTGTGGATGGGAGCGGCGCTTCCGGCTGCTCAAACGCCTTTTTGGCCTGGTCGCCAACCTCCATCACTTCGCCCGAGGGGGACTGGGCATTGCTTTTTTTGCTGGACATGAGACGCCTCCTGAGATTATCACTAAAAGTTTGTGATGACTGTTAAATGAAACGCATTTGCCTGCCATCCAAGCGACAACCTCCCTGTTGGCTTCTGGCTTCCTGCGCGCTAAAGCCGTCCGCTGGGCTTTCTGAAATCGATAACCGGGTCAGAACTCGAATTCAATCTGTGTGGAATACTTCTGCCGGTAAAATCGGATCTTTTCTTCGGCCAGTTGAAGTACGCTTTGGTAGTTAGGGCGGTCGGCCAGCATGACGGCAATGCGATCGCTGAAGTATTCGTTGCTGACTTTCTGGTAATCCAAATTGAGCACCTGGGCCAACCGAAACAACTTGCGGGCGTCGAAGGCCCGTTTGCCGGTCTCTACCTTGCTCAGATTGGCAGAGTCCATATTGAGTTGCGAGGCCAATTGCGTCAGCGTCAAACCAGCCTGTTTGCGGTGGTGGCGGATGAACCGGCCAAAAAGTTCCATTTTGACTTGCATTTTTTTACTTGTCAATTTTTGACCAAAATAAGAGAAAAAAATCATCTGCGCAAGCCTCGCTGTTCCAATCACTAAGAAAAATTTCCGGAGTTTCTGAAAGGGAGACTGAATCTAAACCCGCTCCGGGAATTTGTCAAGGAATTTCGTTTCGGAATTGTCGGTCCTGCTGAAAACGAATGTTGGGTTGCTTTATTTGAATATTGTTGCGGGTAATTCCGGTAAATGTGTGTAATTATCAGTACTGTTAAAATTTGTCGCTGAAAAAGTCCTCGCTCTTCTTGTGAGCGCTTTCAATGAGCTTGTTTTTGTAATTGGTGTACAGCCGGGACATTTCCTTGAACGCCTTTTCCCGGTCCTTGGGCAGCTCTTCCGGATGGCAGGTGAAGTAAAGCTTCACATATTCCAGAGCTATTTGTTTAAAATCCATGGATTCCTCCTCAGCTTATGCGATTATTTTCTTGTCACTAAGATAGGCTGGAAATGGAAGGAGTGCAACCACAAGGCAAGGAAAAACCGGTGGTGTTGGTGCTGGTACTGGCTGTGCTGGCCATCTCCTGGGCTTCTATTTTCGTCCGCTGGTGTGGTGCAGTGCCTGCTTCGGTGATTGCTTTTTACCGCTTGTTCTGGAGCGGATTTTTAATGGGGGCTTGGGCGTTGCGGTCTGCCAGGGGGTGGCCACCTGAATTGGAAGGCACAGGGCTTATTCGGCACGGGGGCTGGCTGTTGGTCTCGGGCCT
This sequence comes from Calditrichota bacterium, assembly GCA_003696445.1. GTDB lineage: Bacteria > Calditrichota > Calditrichia > RBG-13-44-9 > J042 > J042. The sequence goes on from RFHE01000217.1 coordinate 9,999, forward strand.
GATGTTGGCCCTCCACTTTGCGAGCTGGATTGCTGCCGTGCAGACCACCACCATTGCCCATGCCCTGGTCCTTGGCTCAACCCATCCCGTGTTCACCCTGCTGATCGCGCCTCATTTTCTCAAAGAATCCAGCCGCTGGCAGCCCCGAGTGGCCGCCGTACTGACCCTGGCAGGCGTGGTTCTGATCAGCGGGCAGGATTTTTTTCGCGCCCCGCCGCGTTTGGCGGGAGACCTGCTGGCCGTGGTCAGCGCCCTGTTTGTGAGCATTTACGTGCAGATCGCCCGGCGCGTGCGCCATCAGTTTTCGCTGCGACCTTATCTGTTTGTGGTGTACGGCACCGCCGCGCTGGTCCTGGTGGTGGTCAATCTGGGCACCGGTACTCCCCTTGTCGGCTACCCCCCTCAAGCTCATTTCTGGATGCTGATGCTGGCACTCATTCCCACCGGAGTCGGCCATTCCTTAATTAACTGGGCGGCCCGCCATCTGGAGGCGCACAAAGTTAATTTCGCTATTCTGGGAGAACCAGTCATTGCCTCCCTGCTGGCCTACTGGTTGTTTGCCGAACAACCGGCCGGATGGTTCTTCCCAGGTGCAGCCCTCATCCTGGGTGGCATTGCCTTGGCCCTCTCCCGCTGAAAGCTTGCCCGCTAAGTGTGACAAAATGTACCTCGGGTCTGAAAAATACACATTACTTGCCTTCTCTCCGGGTTCAAGCGGAAAGTTTCCTAAGAGCAATAAAAACAATTAATTACAAGTTTGGCATGCCATTTGTAATAGAAATTGGCGAACAGTTGTTAAAAACCTAAAAAAGAAAGGAGGTGTGGGAAAATGGCACTGGTTCGTTGGAATCCGACCCGGGAATTGGGCACTCTGCAGGACGAATTTAATCGCCTGGTGGAACGGTTTTTCGGCCCGAGCATGCTGGAAGCCGCCGAAGAGCTGCCGGTGAGCTGGTATCCGAGCGTGGATATCACCGAAACCCGTGATAAGCTGGTTGTGATGGCCGAACTGCCCGGGATGAAAAAGGAAGACATCCACATCACCTACAAGGATGGGTTTCTGACCATCGAAGGTGAGCGCAAACGCGAGGTTGAGGAGAAGGAAGGGGTGAACTTCCATCGGGTGGAACGGCATTATGGCAAATTCCGTCGGACTTTCCAGCTGCCGGTAGCGGTGAAAGGCGATCAGATTGAAGCCACCTACAAGGACGGTATCCTGACCATCACCCTGCCCAAAGTTGAGGAAGCTCGGGTCAAAGAGATTCCGGTGAAATAATTAGCGGTGTTTACCTCTCCTGTTACAAGGGCGGGCCCAAAAGGCTCGCCCTTATTTTTTTACTGAATGAACAGCATTTTGCGGCTCTGGATCTGCCGGCCGGATTTCAGCTGGTAAAGGTAGATCCCGCTGCTGGCCCGCTTCCCTTCCGCTGTGGTGCCGTCCCAGCGGAACCGGTACTGGCCGGGCTGAAGTCTGCCCCGAAAAAGCGTTTTAACCAGCTGGCCCCGCGCATTGTAAATTTCCAGCGTTACTTCGCTGGCCTGCCGCAGTTGAAATGGAATGGTGGTGGCAGGATTAAACGGATTGGGATAGTTCTGTTCCAGGCGGAAGGCCTTCGCCACCGGCACCGGATCGCCCACCCCCGTGGGTGTGCGAACCACCGTGTAATGGTCCAGTTCCTGGCCGCTGCGGTTGAAGAAACGAAACACAATGCTATCCGGATTGGCTTCCACCAGCATGGCCCCGTAGTCGTCGCTGTAGCGGAACTGGCTGCCCTGAACGGGGCTCCCAAACGAACGCACGCTCTTTCCGCCCACCCCGTTGACAAAATAAACGATGCCGTCGCGATGAATGCGCTCGTAGGTGTGGTCGTGGCCGGCCAGTACGGCGGTGGCCCCCCAGGCCGCGTAAGGCCATTGAAGATCGGGCGTGGAGCCGTGGGTTTTGGCCGAAGAGTAGGGGGGATGATGCATGTACACGATTTTCCAGGGTTCGCTGGCCGCCGTCATGGCCTGCTGGAGCCAGGCAGCCTGGGTGGAATTGACGGTTCGCCCATCCGGCTCATGATGGTCACTATCCACACAGAAAAAATGCACCGGACCCCAGACGAAGTCGTAGTAGCGCTCATTGCCGGGCAGGGTAAAATAATCCAGGTAAGGTTGGGCCCCGGCCGCTTTCCAGTCGTGGTTGCCCAGGGCAGGAAAAAAGCGGTTGACATCCGCCCC
>RFHE01000218.1 GCA_003696445.1 Calditrichota bacterium
AAACAAAAAAATCCCTTCAAAAATGCCCTCAAGCAGTTCGATCGAGCGGCGCGCATTCTCAAACTTAACGAAAATCAAATTAACATGATCAAGGAACCCCGGCGGGTTACCGAAGCCAATCTGCCTGTTCGGATGGACGATGGCAGCATCAAGATTTTCAAGGCCTTTCGGGTCCAGCACAGCATCATTCGGGGGCCGGCCAAGGGCGGGGTGCGCTACCACCCGCAGGTAACCGTGGACGAGGTAAAGGCGCTGGCCTTTTGGATGACCTACAAATGCGCCGTGGTCAACATTCCCTTCGGGGGCGGCAAGGGGGGCGTGGTGTGCGATCCTTCCAAACTGTCCCGTACCGAATTGGAAAACCTGACCCGGCGCTATTTTGCCGAGATGGAAGATCTGTTCGGCCCGAACCGGGATGTGCCCGCACCGGATATTAACACCAATGCCCAGATCATGAGTTGGATGTTCGATACCTATTCCATGCACAAGAAGGAATTTCTGCCGGCCGTCATTACCGGCAAGCCTCTGGAGCTGGGCGGTTCGGAAGGGCGAAAGGAGTCCACCGCCCTGGGCATGGTCTATTGCCTGGAAGAGGCAGCCGACCACTTGGGCATTCCGATTGAAGGGGCCAGGGTGGCCATTCAGGGGTTCGGCAACGCCGGCTCCCATGCGGCCAGATTTTTAACCGAAAAGGGAGCTCGCGTGGTCGCCATTTCCGACGTCTCCGGGGCCTACTACAACCCCGACGGCCTGGATATCGAAGCGGCCTGGAACACCTGCGCCGGGAACCCGCAATGGGTGCTTACCGGCTACGAAAATCTGCCCGGTGTCCGCAAGCTGGACAATCCCATGGAATTGCTTGAACTGGATGTGGACATCCTAATCCCGGCCGCGCTGGAAAACCAGATCACTGAAGAGAACGCCCCTCGGATCAAAGCCCGGATCATCCCGGAAGTGGCCAACGGCCCCATTACGGTGGAGGCCGACGCCATTCTGGACGAAAAAGGCATCTTCGTGATTCCAGACATTCTGTGCAATGCCGGCGGGGTAACCGTCTCTTATCTGGAATGGGTACAGAATCGCATGGGCTACTACTGGCCCAAGGAACGCGTGCTGGAGGACCTGCAGCGCATCATGAAAAACGCTTTCCACGAAGTGTTAAAAACCAGCCAGCAGTACAACGTGCCCATGCGGATCGGTGCCTTCATTCTGGCCATCCAGCGGGTCACCCAGGCCGCCGAATTGCGTGGCCTGTACGCCTGATCCGGCAGCGAACCCTACGCTGCTGGAGTTTTCCGCCGGGTGAATTCTCAACCGAACCGCGAACTGTGACTGAGGAGGCATTCCTGTGCAATCACTGAACAAGCTGATCAGCTACACCCTGCCTTTCATTCCCAAGTCCGTCATGCGCCTTTTTGCCCGGATGTACATTGCCGGCGAGCACCTCTCCGATGCCGTGCGGGTGGTTCGGGAGCTCATGGCCCAGGGCGCCTGCGCCACCATCGACGTCCTCGGCGAAGAAGTCACCAACAAAGAACAGGCCCTCCAAGCCGTCGATGCCTATCTGGAGGTGCTGCAAACCATCCATCAGGAGAAACTGGACGCTTCCATCTCCCTGAAGCCCACCCACATGGGGCTCAAAATCGATCGGGAATTCTGTTACCGGAACATCGAGCGGCTGGTGCAGGAGGCCGCCAGATACAACAATTTTGTCCGCATCGACATGGAAGACTCCAGCTGTACCGACGACACCATCGACATGTACCTGCGCCTGAAGAAGGATTACGACAACGTGGGAACCGTCATTCAGGCCTATCTTCGCCGCACCATCAGCGATGTGAATCGCCTGATCCCGGAAAAAGCCAATCTGCGGTTGTGCAAAGGCATTTACCAGGAACCGCGGGACATCGCTTACAAGGACCGCTTCATCATCCGGGAAAATTACGCCTACTGCCTGGAAAAGCTGCTCTCCAACGGATGTTACGTGGGCATTGCCACCCACGATGAACATCTGGTTTGGGAAGCGCTGCGCCTCATCGATCAGTACGGGCTGACGCCTCAGCAATACGAATTCCAGATGCTGCTGGGGGTGGACGAGCAGTTGCGGCGCATCATCATTCGCGAGGGGCATCGGATGCGCGTTTACGTGCCGTTTGGCGAGGAATGGCGCGCCTATTCCATCCGGCGGCTCAAGGAAAATCCCCACATCATCGGGCAGGTGATGCGAAACGTCCGAATGAAGCTGATTCGACGGGAAAACTGAGGCCTCTGCTTACAACTCGGTGGACAGCTTAAAGCGCAAAATTCGGTTATTGCCCGTGTCGGAGATGTACACCACCTGATCCTCCAGGAACGGGGTGACGGCAATGCCACGGGGCGTGCTGAACTGGCGCTCGCCGCTGCCCGCACCGGTCACCGATTGCAACAGCTTGCCATTGGGCGAGAATCGGTAAAAGCCGGGGGGATGGGCCTCAGAACCGGGATGATCGGGCGGCAGACCGGCATCCACCACAAACACAAACCCGGACCGGTCGATGGCGATATCCTCGGCGTTGTAGTACCGGCTGCGATCGTACACATCGGTGCCGATCAGGCTCACATCCGGGTCCAGCACCTCCTGCCCTTCGAACAGGCGGGTGGCAATGTGCTGCACGGGAAAGTTGTTCCGCAACACGCTGGTAAAGCCCTTCTGCACAAACCAGAAGGCCGGGGTGTCCTCGTTTCGGCTGGAAATATCCAGCCAGCGCTCCCGCATGCTCACCACGGCATTGGGTAAAATGGCCGAAAACAGGCCGGTGCCGTTCACGTGCATGGGCAGCGGTCCCTTCAGGGTGTGATTGGCAAAAAAGTCGTAAATAAAGCTGTGCGCCTTAAAGTTGGTGCTGGTGTCGGCCACGTCGATGACGGTCACGTAATATTCGAACCCGTTGTGCACGGAAATGCCGGTGAACTGCCGGGTGGGTTCGCTGGACTGTTCGTACACCTTTTCCACCGGAGCCCGCCAGATTTCGTGATTGTATTTCACCAGATCGATCCGATAGACCGCATTGGTGTTGTTCACAATCAGAAGTTGCAGGCTGTCGTTCTGGGAAATGGCCTCCGGGTGGGGAATGGGCTGGCTAAAGCCCTGCACCGCCCCGCCCAGATCCAGCATCACAATGCGATCGTTGCCCGTGTCCGCGATGTAGAGGAAATTATCCACCCCCACGTACACATCGGCCGGCCGGCTGAAGGTGTAACCGTGAGCTTCGTCCAGGGGCGGGTTAATCTGCACGTACACCTGCTGCCCGGCATTGCCGAAGCGATCTTCCACGGGCGGAATGGTGGGCAGGGGTAACTTATCGTGCGAGCAACTGCTGAGCACCAGGCCCAGTAGCAACAAACCCCACCCGGCCATGCGGCCCGAAATGCTGTCGCGTTTCATCCAGATCCCCTTCACCATTTGTCTCTCCCGGCCAGTTGAGGCCCGCTTGATTCGGCCTTCCGGCCTGCCCTCCGGTTAAAACAGCAACTGCAGGGAAAACCGATTCACATTGCCCAGCCGGCCGAAATTGGTCCAGGCATAATCCAGCCGCGCCCGGGTTATCTGCAGGGGCAGGTTGAGCCCGAAACCGGCTGAAACGTCCTGTTCGGCCCGGGCGGTGGTAAGGCCGGCCCGCAGGGCCAGCGTGTTATGCCACCAGTATTCGGCGCCCAGGTTCAAATTCTCCACATTGTCGTTGGGGTGGTTCAGCTGAACGGACGCGGTGAGGCGGTGTTCGGGAGTATCCACCAGTTCCCCGCCCAGGCCGATGCGGAACATGATGGGCGGCGCAAAATCCTGAAAATCGCGCACCTCCACAAACTCGCCGTCCAGCGCCTGGTAGCGGAAGCTGCCCCCCGGGGACATGTTGGCGCCCAGATTGGTGACCGAAACGGCAAAGCGAAAGCTGCGCCAGCCCGTGTAGTAATAGGTGCCCAGATCAAACAGAAACGCCCGGGTGGTCAATTCGGCCAGTGTTTCCTGCATCCACTTTACGGTCAGGCCGAAACTGAACTTGTTGGTCATTTCCCGCGCGTAGGTAAGCCCGACCAGAAAATCCCCGAAGCCGAATTTGCGGCCGGTGCCGAAGGGTTGCAATTCCGTCGTTTCGTTCATCTCGTCGGTGTGCAGATAGGTTACCGCCACCCCCAGGCTGTTCAGCGGATCGAGGTGATAGACCAGCGCCGCATGTTCCAGTTGCACATCCACCAGCCACTGGACATGGGCGAACAGGACGGCATTGTCGGCCATGCGGGCAATGCCGGCCGGATTCCAGTAAAGCGCCTCGGCATCGTTGGCTACGGCCACAAAGGCCTCGCCCATGCCCATGGCCCGGGCGCCAACGCCGATTTTCAGAAACTGAGCACTGGCCGTACCGGTCCGCTGGCCACCCAGATCGGGAAACAACTGGCTGAATCCGGGGATGGGATGCAGCCACAGCAGCAGGGCCAGCAGGGCCAACCAGAAGCCTGCCGGACCCCCAGGGTTGCAGGTCGGGCGCTGCCTGCACGCCCTCCCCTTCCCTGCCGGCGGGCTGTTTTCATCGCCTCGGGCCGAGGCGGTGGTTTCGATTGTCTTCATCACCCTCATGGCTTAAAACCTCCAGGAAATACCGAAGCGGATATTCCGCGGCGCCAGATAACGGGCTGGATTGAGCGGAAACGGCTGTGAGATCGGGAAAAACACATCCGGAAACAGTGGATCGTTCCAGTCCGAGGGCACCGGGTCGCCGTAGTGATAGGCATCCCCGGTGACCGGGTTGATGATCTGTGGATTTTTGTTGTTGAACAGGTTGCGAATTTCCACCGAAAAGGTGGACTGCAGCCCACCCACCTGAAAATGCTTGCGGAAGTTCACATCCACCCATTTCCAGGACTTGGCTACCTTGGTAAACTGGTTGGCCGGATCGTTGTCCACCAGGTAAATAGGCCGGCCGTCTTCCGGACGGATGCGCGAAAAATGGGCCGGGGTGTAGCGCCGTCCGGCCTGGGCAAACAGGCGCGCACTCAGGCTCCATCCGCCAAACAAGCGCAAGCCCAACAGCCGGGGGTGCGCATTGGCCGGCACGTTGTAGGCCAAGTTCATCTGAAACTGCCAGGGCCGATCCCAGCGAGCAAAGGTCTCCTTGATGGGCTGCTCGTCCAGGCGGCCCTGGGCTACCAGCAGGCCGATGTCCGACGAAGAGGCCTTGGTGGTGGCAATGGAATAGCTGCCGGACATGCTGCCATTAAAATAATGCCCGATCCGCGTTTTGTATTCCACCTCGATGCCCCGCACCCGGGCATAATCCAGATTTACGTAGGTCAGGGCATTGCCCAGACGGGGCGAGCGGGTCACTTGATCCTCGCCCACCACAATAAAGTTGGGAATGCTGGCCGTCTGAATATAGTCGAAGATGTCCTTGTAAAAGGCAGTTACGGTCAGCACATCGTTGGTGGTGAACTGGCGCCGCAGGCCCAGCTCGTACTTCACGCTGGTTTCCGGCTCCAGGGTGGGATTGCCGATGCGCTGAAAGGCCGATTTGGCACTCACCGGCCCCAGCTTGGCGTAAACAAATTGCGGTTTCGGCCACTTGGAAAAATGCCCGTAGTTGAAATAGAGCATCATGTTGTTGGACACCGGATGAGACACGCCCAGCCGGGGCATCAGCCTCGCCTTGACGCGCCGCCCGAAAACGTTAAACGTCTGATCCAGATAGGTTTGCCGGATCTGGGGGGACAGAAAGGATTTGGGATCCTTGACCAGATTGTCCACCAGATCCCCGGGAGCCCAGTAATCCAGGCGCACTCCCAGATTAATGATGGCCCCTTCAAAACGGATATCGTCCTGCACGTAAAAGGCGCCTTCGGCCGGATGGACCCGGTAAATGTCCTGGCTGGAACCAAAACCACCCTCAACCGCCGGGTCGGCAATATCGATTAGTTGCATCTCTTTAAATGAGCTCTCGAACCCGGCCTTAAAGGTGTGAATGTTCTTGTAACGACTGGTAATGTCCCCCTTCAGGGTGTACCATTCCACATAGTGGTCGTGCCAGAAATTGGCATTGCCATAATCGAAAAATCCATCTCCCGGGATCACCCGCACCTTGCTGGAGTCGTTGCGGGGAATGAAATACTGCACGGGCAGTCGGGGCACATCCACCGGCTGGATGTATTCCCACCACATCTTTCCCTGCCAGTCGCTCCGCAGCTGAGCAAAATAGCGGCTTGCCCGCAACTCGTAAAAGGTGGACTTGTTCAGAGTGTGAGTCCAGATCAGGGAAATTTGCTCGTTGTCGTGGGTGTAGGTGTTAAAATTGTCCAGCGTTTTGGACCACTCGTAGGGAAAGCCGGGTCGGGGCTCCACAAATTCCAGGGTGGTCTGCAGCGAGCGGGTGTTTTGGTTGATGGCCAGGGACCGATTGTAGGAATAGGCCAGTTTGTGGGTGGGGTCGATCTTCCAGGTCAGCTTAAAGATCAGCGACCAGTTGTTGTTCTGCCGGGGCGCAAAGGTGCGCTCGTTGAAGATCTGGTGGCCGAACAGGCTCAGCCGCGGGCTGATGGAAGAAACCAGGTGGCTGGCGGTGGCTCGGGTGTAGTCGTCGGAAATAAAGGCGTAAATGTCGGTGAAAAAATAAAACTTTCCGGGCAGTTTCAAACCCAGGCTCGGCAGCAGTTTCCCCAGAATGGGTTCCGGACCACCCAGGCTGAACTCGTACTGATCGGTGTTGAAGCTAAAGCTTTTGCCTTTAAAAATGCCCATGTGGTCGGACTTGTATTCGGCGTAGCCCTCGTAATGGTCGCCGCCGGACTTGGTGCGCACACTGATGATGCCGGAAGTGGCCTGCCCGTATTCGGCCTTGAAGCCGCCGGTAATCACCTCCACCTCCTCCACGGCGTTCGCGCTGATGTTGAGCCCGAAGCCGGTGCCGGATAGAGGATCCTGCACCGAAATCCCATCCAGCAGGTACTGGTTCTCGTAGGTCCGGGCGCCGCGAATGTGAATCTCGTTGTCCTGCTGCACCACCCCTACCTGCTGGCTGACCAGATCGGTCACATCGTTCACAATCCGGTTTCGGATATCGTCGCTGCGCAGGCTGCGCACCGTGCTGGTTTCGTCGATATCTAGCAGCGGGCGCTCGCCGATCACCTCAATCTCCTGCCCCAGCGCCAGCGGGCTGGGGGTCAACTGAAAATTCACCGTGACCGATTGACCGGCCTTTACCCGTATCCCGGTGTGTTGGACCACCTTGTAGCCGATATAGGTCGCTTCCAGGGTGTACTCGCCCGGCTCAATCTCCGGAACAATGTAAAATCCATCGGCATCTGTGGTAGCCCCGTATCGGGTTCCCTTCACCAGGATATTCACCCCGATCAGCGGTTCACCGGTTTCCTTATCGGTCACCACCCCTCGAATGCTGCCTTTGTTCTGAGCCGGCAGCAGCCCAACCATGGCCAGCAGTATGGCCACAATCCATCTGCCCCTCATGGCATTGCTCCCAGGCTTCTGTTCATGCCCAAGGCTGGCCTACAGGCCGAATATGTCCTTAAAAACGATGTCGAAAAATTCATTGAGCTTGCCGTTGCCCTGTAAAAAGTGAAGCGGTGTACCGGCAAAAACGAAATCGAACTGGCCGGTGTTGTCGTTGCGCCCGATCATCACAAAGATGGGGTCGGCCGCCGTCCCGGTTTCCTGGTACCGATACATGGGAATGGAAGTAACTTTGGGCTTGAGGGCAATGATGCCCAGAATAAAGCCGGAAACCTCCAGTTGCGGCAGCGGCCGCACACCGGGAAAGGCGCTGGCAAAGGCAGAGTCCGGATAGTAGATCCCTCCCGGGGGAATAAAATTGAGCGCCTTGCCCAGCGAATCCACCGGCGAAAAAGCCAGCGGGTCGCCCTGGCGGCCAAATCCCTGGTTAAACTGCACCGTGTAGATCAGCTTTCCGCCCCGGTCGCGAAATTTCGGGATGGCCACTTGTGCGGCGATGAAGTGATCGTCGCTTTCGGAAATAATGTCCGAATACCAGATGACCCGGTCGAACAGGAGTACCGTCTGAACGAACTGGTCGATGTTGGCCGGAAAGAGGGTTTCGATGTTCCAGTAGGAAAAGCTCTCGCCGGCCGGTCCCAGGATGTCGTTCAGCATACTGCGGTAAAAGGCATCGGGAAAGCGGGTGGTGCTGTTTTCCACCTGGTAATCGTCGATCAGCAGGTAGCGCCCCCGCGGTTGGCGCACATGCCAGAACCGATTCGGGTCCTCCGGCATGCGCAGGGTCTGGCTGCGGCTGCCGGCAATATCCACCGCCCGGATGTAAAAGGCATGATCGCCTTCGGTAAGGCCACTGTCCGCGGTCAGAATCACCCGCCGCAGCTGACCGGGAATGCGACGCCACCCGGCACTGGTGTCGTCCAGAGCATACTCGAAGGCCACAATCGTGGAATCTCCATCGGGGTCCGAGGCCTGCCAGGTGAAGGCGGCCACAGTGAACGTGGTGTCGGGAATCTGGCTGATCAGCGTCCAGGAGATGCTGGGCGGGGAGTTCACAATGGGAAAAAGTTGGGTGGCCGGTGTGGGATCTTCCGCCCCCAGGTTGTCCACGGCCTTCACCTGAAACCGATAGACCGTATCCTGCCCCAGAATGGTGAGCGGAAACACCCCGCTCCGTTCCTTAGTGAACACCCAGTCCGCTTCGGTTGGGTTGGCGGCCCAGGTGTATTTAAAGCCGACCACAAATCCATCGGGATCGGAGCCATCCCAGAACAGATGCTGAATACTGCGCGTCGAGTTCAGCGAATCTCCAGGCGGCGCCTGCACGAACACCCGCGTATCCGGCGGCTGGTTGGGATGCGGTTCGCCGGTAATGCTATCCGTACAGCCCGGCAAAACCAGCAGGGCCGCAAGCAGAACCAATCCAATCACCCGGCATGCCCGGCCCCTGCTCCGGCTACTTCCTCTGCACCACCTAGATGTGTTTTCCAGTCGGTTCAACAATCCCTTCACATGCGCCTGCCGATTAAAAGAATTCACCAGGACAGGCTCCCGGGAGAGCACCTGGCCCTCCCGGAGCCCTCACGACCCATTAGAACAACGGCTTACTTCAACAACAGCATCTTGCGGGTCTGCTGGAAGCCCTCGCCGCTGAGGGTGTAGAAATAGACCCCCGAGCCGACCAGGCGTCCGGTCTCATCCCGGCCGTCCCAGCGCTGCACGTAGCTGCCGGCATTCAATCGCCCGTTCAACAGCGTGCGCACCTTCTGGCCCAGGACGTTGAAAATCTCCAACCGATAGAAGCCGGCAACCGGCACCTTGAACTGAATGCTGGTGCTGGGATTGAACGGATTCGGGTAGTTCTGGCTCAATTCAAACGATTCAATGGGATTGGCCGGATCGTTAATTCCGGTCACCTGAATCTGCACGTCGTTGGTGTCCCGGGGAATAATCTTGTAATTGCCGAAGCTGAAATACCCCAGCGCAACGATTCGATCGATGTGCATGCCCTGAGTGAATGTGGAGTCCCGATTGCCGCGGAAGGCGCTGGAGAAATCGTCCACGCGCAACCCGCCGGAACCATCGTCCACCACAAATTCCCCGAAATTGCTGGGCGAATCGGGAAACGGATCGGTGACGGTCACATTTTCCACTTTAATCAGCACGCTTTCGTAATCCTCGGCGTGCGCGCCGCCGGTGTGTACGTCGCCGGTCTGAACCAGAATGGGATCCCAGACCGGGTTGCCGCTGCTGACCACGCTGGCGTTGGTCACGTTGTTAATGCGGGTCACACCGAAGTTCTCCTGGACGGTACCGGTTACGCTCACCAGGTCGCCCATCTTAAAGGTGTGGGCATTATCCCGCACCCAGATGCCATACCAGGCGCTGTCCTTTTCCTGAATCCAGTAGGATCCGACAAAATCCGAGGAGTCCGTGGTCACGATGCCCTGCAGGGTCACCTCGTAGCCTTCGTAGCCGGAGGCATCGTCCGCATAGCCGTAGGTAAACTGAACATCTTTAATGCTCAGGCCCTGGTCCCGCACCACATAGTGCAGGATGCTGCCGGTGGCCTGGGAGGTGTCGCCAGGAAAGGTGGTGGCATCGCCCACGTTATCTACAGCCGAAATGAAGTA
>RFHE01000219.1 GCA_003696445.1 Calditrichota bacterium
TGGAAACTGCGCTGGCTCAAACAATTCCGGGAGGATTAAAGCCCATGGCCGAGACCCGCTACTACATTCCCAGGGACGAAGGGTTTGTGGCGTTTACCGTAGTGGAAAATGAGGACGGCATCCAGATTCGTTGCGGAGAAAAGACCTACCAGGTGGCCTGGGAACCGCTGAACGAACGGGTGGCCCTGGTTCGCCTCAACAATAGGCCCTACCGGGTTACTTATCGGGTCCAGAACAGCCAGGTAACGCTGGAACTGGGCGGGCAGACCATCGAGCGAACCGTCCTCACCGCCCGGGAGAAGCTGCAGCGCGAGCTATTCGGGAAGGATGCCGAAACCGGCCGCGGCGGCGTGGTCAAGGCACCGATGCCCGGCCTCATCCTCCGCCTGGAAGTGGAACCGGGGACCGCCGTCAAGGAAGGCACCCCGCTGCTCATTATGGAAGCCATGAAGATGGAAAACGAAATCCGCTCCCCGGTGGCGGGGACGGTAAAGGACATTAAGGTAGCCCCCAACCAGGCGGTGGAAAAAGACGATCTCCTGCTGGTCATCGAATAAGCCGCCTTTCCTTCGCCCTTTTCCCAACACGATTCGCCCGCCGGTCTGGCTGCGCCGGGCCAGGATGGCTGCTGTTCAGAGTTCATAAAAAACGGGCAGGCCCACCAGGGACCCGCCCGCTTTCTTGGAGGTGTGCCATGAGAGGCCACACAGCGTTTTAGTTTTTTCCGGCACCTCGCAGGGCCTGAACCAGTTTCACCAGCGGATTGTTTTTCACCTTGTCCACGTAGCTGTAATCGGCCGGGCGCTTGATCAGATCTCCGTAGGTGGGATAGATGTGGATGGCTTTGCTGATTTTGTGGAAAGGCAGCCCCAACACCTTCACCACCTGAGCTTCGTGGATCAGATCGGCGGCGCGATGTCCCAGAATGTGGGCACCGACCAGCCGGCCCTTTCTGTCTGTAATGAATTTGCTCCGTCCCACCGCGGCCACGTCGGTGCGGGCCCGATCCACATGGGCGTATTCGTAGCGATAGACGCGTATTCCATCGCCCAGACGCTCGCGCGCCTCGGCTTCGGTGTAGCCGGCATGGGCCAGTTCCGGGTCGGTAAAGGTGGCCCAGGCCACGTGCTGGTCGCTCACTTTCTTTTTAATGGGTAGGGGCAGCAGGGCATTGGGCGTCGCCACCGTGGCGTGATATTCGGCCATATGGCTGAACTGGTAGGAGCCGATCACATCCCCGATGGCGTAAATGTTAGGTGCGGTGGTTTTCAGGGTTTGGTCGGTCTGGATGCCCCTGGCGGAATAAGCCACGCCGGCTTTTTCCAGATCCAGTCCAGCAACGTTCGGGCGGCGCCCCACAGCCACCAGCAGGGCGTTGGCCTGAATGGTTTTGCGCTGGCCGCTGCCGTTCTCCAAGGTCAGTTGAATCTGCTGCGCGTCCCCCTTCACCTGCACTGCCCGGTGCCCGGTAAGCAGTTGAAGCCCCTCCTGCCGAAGCTGTTCCACCAGAATATCCACCAGCTCCGGTTCGTCCCGCACCAGAATGCGCTCCATCATTTCCACCACGGTTACCTGCACACCCAGTCGATTGAGGGCGGCCGCCATTTCGATGCCGATGGGACCGCCACCCAGGACGATCAGCGAATCGGGTAATTCCTCTACCGAGAACAACGTTTCGTTGGTCAGGTAGGGCACCTGGTCGATGCCATCGATGGGCGGCACCAGCGGGCTGGAGCCGGTGGCGATGACAAAGCGGCGCGCCGAGATGGTCCGACCATCCACTTCAATTTGTTCGTTGTTCACAAAGCGGGGCGAGCCGAAAATCACGTCGATGCCTTTGGCCTGCAGGTGTTCGGGGCGGTGTCCGTCGTACACGGCCTGCACCACCTCCCGGACGTGCTTCATCACCCGTTTGGCGCACACCCTGCCGCCCCCGTTCAGGCTCAGCCCGAATTGAGAGGCGTTCCGGGTCAGATGGGCTACCTCGGCCGCACGAATCAGCGCCTTGCTGGGCACGCAGCCGTACCAGGTGCAATCCCCGCCCAGCTTGTTCTTTTCTACAATAGCTACGCGCTTCCCCAAGCCCACGGCAATGCCGGAGGCCGAAAAACCGCCCGCACCGCCGCCAAGAATTATCAGGTCGTAATCGTAAACTGCCATCGGTTGTTCTCCGTTGTAAGCTCAGCTCAAATCGTTCAGCGTTTCCACCTGGGACTTCTTCCCGGTGATCGACTTGTAAATGGTGGGCACCAGCATCAACAGGACAAAAAAGCCCAGTGCCACAAAGAATTGCACGGACAGGGGATTTTCCAGGGATTCGCCCAGGGTAGCGTTGATGAAACCGCCAGGTGCCATGCCCAGCAGGGTAGCAAAAAAGTAATCCCGGAATTTTACCTTGGATAGCCCGGCTCCGAAATTCACCGCATCGTACTGGAACAGCGGAATCAGGCGCATGAACAGGATAATTTTGAACCCGTTCTTTTCGATTTTTTCATCGAACTGCTTGATGCGGCCCTTTAA
>RFHE01000220.1 GCA_003696445.1 Calditrichota bacterium
ATCATTCCACCCCAGGAGCGCCTCAACGAAACCGCCCTGAAACGCCTCTACGCCATCGAAGAATTTGCCGATCTGGGTTCGGGGATGAAAATTGCCATGCGGGATATGGAAATTCGCGGTGCCGGTAACCTGCTGGGCCATCAGCAGAGCGGCTTCATCAACACCGTGGGCTACGATCTGTACCAGAAAATTTTGCGGGAGGCGGTCGAGGCCATTCAGGAAGAAACCCTTCCGGAGGATTTCCTGAAAAACCGCATGCCGGAGGTGGATGCCGCTGTGGATGTGGACAGCGATCTCTACATTCCGGAGGATTACATCCCCTCGCCCAGCGAGAAGGTGGCCATTTACCACCGGCTGCTCAACCTGGACAGCATCAACCTGATCGATGGTCTGGTTCGGGAAGTGCGGGACCGGTTCGGGCCTTTACCGGAGGAAGTCAGCAAGCTCATCGACATGGTTAAAATCAAGAAGCTGGCCTCGCGCCTGTACGTTAAGCACGTAAAAATTGTGAAGGACCGCATGTGGCTTACCTTCGACCAGCGGGCGGTGGAAAAAGATCTGTTTGTCGAGCAGATTTTGCCCCGCTTTATTAATCAGACCATGACCCGACTGAAATTTGACCAGACCCGGGGATTTAAAGTTCTGGTGCAACTGAAAGGTAATAGTGAGCTGGAACGGCTTGGATTCGCAAAAAATTTCTTGCAGGCCCTGTAGGGCAAACCTAACTTTCCAGGCTTTAACTGATTGAATTTTCAATGGTTTTAAGTGAAGTCAACCAAAGGAGGATGCACCTTGCGCAGGCTCTGGCAGGCAGGTTTACTGATTGCGGTGTGGCTGTCGCTTTTTGGTTGTAGTCGCAGCAACCAGACGGTGGCCCGGGTAGGTAGCGAGCGCATCTCGCTGGACGAATTTCAGACTGCCCTCATTGAGCAGTTCAAAACGCGCGATTTTTCCCAGATCAATCTGGACAAGAAGCTGGAAGTGTTAAACAACCTGCTCGATCAGCGGCGCCGCATTCTGAAAGCCAGGGAGACCGGGCTGGACAAAACGCCCGAGTTTCTTCGCCGCCTGAAGGAACGGGAAGACTTGCTCCTGGCCCAGACCCTTTACCTGAAGGAGGTGATTGACCCGCTGATTCCGGAGGCATTGATTCGCCGCTACTACAACTACCAGCAGCGGGAACTGCGCGTTCGGGCCATTAAACTGGGTTACAAGGGGGCTCCACAGTACAAAGGAAATCGTAGTGAGCAGGAAACCATCGCCCTGGCCCGGGAGCTGGTGGACAAACTCGGCGAAGGGGGCGACTTTAAAGCCTTTGTGCAGCAATATTCCGACGACCCGGCAAAGAACAAAACCGAAGGCTTCCTGACCTATCCGCTGGGCCGGTTTGGACTGAAGGCGGACAGCCTGGTTTACTCGGCTGAATTGCACCGGGTGGTTGGTCCGGTAAAAGGCCCGGATGGGTATTACATCTTCCGGATTGAGGAACGCCACTACCGACCTCAACCGGCCGGCTACGAGAAGCGCAGGGAACAGATTCGCCAGAATCTCTACAACTGGTATTTTGTGCAGCAGGCCAATCAGCTGTTCGAGCAAAAATCCCTGGCGCTGCAAAAACAGTACGGGGTTGAATTTCTGGACGAAAATCTGAAAAAATTTCTGGAGGTAGCGCGCCAGTGGCGTCAGAAGCCCGGGGCCACCGATGCCGATTTTACCCCGGATCAACGGGATCTGGTGCTGGCTCGTTTTAAAGGCGGGCAGATTACCGCCGGCGATCTCATCGACAAGTTTCGAGGCGGTTTCCTGAGCAATTTCCCCCGTTACGGTTCGCTGGAAAAGCTGCACGAGTTTCTGGAAAAGCGGGTGGTCAATCTGGAGATCTGGGCGCGTGAGGCGCGCCTGCGCGGGCTGGATAGGGATCCAAAGTTGCGCCGGGAAATGGCCAATTACGAACGAACCCAGCTCAGTGCTCTGCTGGATCAGAAAATTGTTCAGGACAAGGTTCAAATTACCGAAACCGACCTGGAGAATTACTACAACAGCCATATCGAACAATTTCGCCAGCCGGAGCGCATCCGGGTGTGGGAAATTCAGGTGAAAGATGCCAAGCTGGCCCAGCAGATTGCCCGGCGGGCACGCCAGGGTGAGGATTTCCGAAAGCTGGCTGAACTGTACAACTTCAATCAGAGCCTGAAAAACCGCAAAGGCGACCTGGGTTATGTGAGCCGCCGCTACACGGATAAGTTGCTGGCCAAAAAGGCCTTCGAGGCAGGGCCCAACCAGGTTGTGGGACCCTACAAGAGCAGCGTGTATTACACGATCCTGAAAACCGGCGATGTACAACCGGAGCGGATCCGGAGTTTGCGGGAAGTTCGGGGAATCGTGCGCAATGCCGTACGGCGGGAAAAGGAGAAAGCCCTGCGGGATGGCTTTCTCCAGCAACTGCGTAAAAAATATCTGTTTCAGATAAACGAAGCCCTGGTACGGAGAATGAGTTGAGCGCCCGGAGAATAATCAAACGCCTGTTTGGCCCGGCTTTCCTGTTACTGATGGGCCTTTGGATGGCCACCCTGGCCTGCAGCGAGGAGCGCCCGCCGATGGGCGAGGTGCTGGCCAGGGTGGGCGAGCAGTACCTGTTGCGCAGCGCGGTGGCCAGCCAGGTGCCGGCAGACCTGAAGCCGGAAGCCCGGGCCATTCTGGCCAGAGAAATTGTGGAAAACTGGGTCAATCAGCAGGTCCTGGCCCAAATGGCCCGGAAGGAAGGGTTACAGTTAACCGATGCCGAGCAGTGGCAGATCGATGCCCTTCGTGCCAGCTTGCTGGCCCAGCAGTTGATCCGCAAGAAATTGCCGGCCGACGAACTGGTCAGCGAGCAGGAAATCCAGAGCTATTACCAGGCCCATCAGGAAGAATTCCGTCGCGAATTCGACGAAGTACACCTGGTTCACCTGTATCTGGAGAAGGTGGATCGCGCCATCCAGAAGGAAATTCGAGCGGCCAGTTCCTTGCTGGAGGTGATTCAAAAAAACTTTCTGGACAAACAGGTGACCCCGATTCTGGAACCGAACGGGGATCTGGGCTATGTGGTGTTCGACAATCTGCGGCCGGAATTTAAACGGGCCCTGCGCTTCCGCCGCCTGGGCCGCATTTATGGGCCCATCAAAACCAGAGACGGCTATCACTACCTGCAGTTGCTGGATAGCCAACCGGCCGGCAGTGTCCGAGAGCTGGCCCTGGTCAAAGAGGAAATCCGGCAGCGCCTGAAAATGATGAAATACGAAAATCACCTGCGGGACCTGATCGCTCAGGCCAAAAAACAAATTCCAGTAGAAACTTTTCTCCAAAACATCCATTGAAACCCATAGACATGTCGAAACGGAGACTAAAAGACAGGATGCTCATGAATACAACCATGCGCCGTTTTACCTCCCTGCTGCTGGCGGTGTTTGCTCTGCTTTTGCTCACTTTGCCCGCTGCCTGGGCACAGCAAAAACTGGATGCCATCGCCGCCATTGTGGGCGATCAGATTGTGCTGGAGTCGGAGATCCACACCCTGGTGGCTCAGTATGGTTTCCAGAAACGCATCAATGTGCTCAACGATCCGGCGCTTTTTCGCCAATTAAGCAAGCGCTTTTTGAACCGGCTGATTGATCAGAAGCTGTTGCTGATCAAGGCCGACGAAGATACCATCAAGGCGGACGAAGCCCGGGTGGACCAGCTGCTGGAGCAGCAGCTGAACATGCTTATCCAGCAGGCCGGTTCCCAGGAAGCTCTGGAGAAATATTACAACGCGCCCCTCACGCAAATCAAAAAGGAGCTGCGGCGGGAAATTGAAAATCAGTTGCGCATCGAAATGTTGCAGCAAAAGCGCTTCGGCAATCTCAAAGTCTCCCGCCGGGAGGTGGAGCAGTTTTACCACCAGTACCGCGATAGTCTGCCTCGCATTGAAGAAACGGTGGATATTTCCCACATTTTAATGAACGTAACCCCCAGCGACGAAAGCATTCAACAGGCTTACCAGAAAATTCAGCAACTGAAGGCCCAACTGGACAATGGGGCGGACTTTGCCGAATTGGCTCGCAAGTATTCCGAGGATCCCGGTTCAGCGTCCAAGGGTGGCGACCTGGGATTCGTCAAACGAGGGGATCTGGTCAAGGAGTTCGAAGAGGTGGCCTTTGCCCTCAAGAAGGGGGAGATCTCCGACATTGTCCAGACCCAGTTTGGTTTTCACATCATTCAGCTGCTGGAACGGCGGGGAGAGAAGATTCACGTGCGTCACATCCTGATCCAGCTGCGTCCCACCCCGGAGGACGAGCAGCGCGTTATCGATACCCTGAAAACCATCCGGCAGAAAATTCTGGAGGGGAAAGCCACCTTCGAGGAGATGGCGCTGAAATACTCCGACGACCCGAATGTGAAAAAGGACAAAGGCCACCTGGGTCGATTCCGGGTCGGGAGCTTTCAGATTAAAGAATTTGAGAAAGCGGTGGCCAACCTCAAGCCCGGCGAAATTTCCCAGCCCTTCCGCACCGAATTCGGCTACCATATTGTGCGCCTCAACGAGCGGATCAGTCCCCGGACGCTTTCGCTGGAAAAGGATTGGGAGCAGATCGAACAGTGGGCCTTGCAGAAAAAACAGGAGCGGGAATTTCAGAAATGGTTGGCCCAGCTGCGCAAGGAAATTCCGATCATCATTAAATATCAGCTTTAACGCATTCGGCCGTCTGGCATGGGCGATATTCGGATTTTCTCATCGCGGGAGCCGGGGATCCCTGCCGAAGAACTGGAGGAGTGGAAGGGGGTTTTCCCCCGCATCTGTTGTGAGTACGACCGTCTGGCGGACGACCGCATTGTGGTGCGTCTGCCCCGGGCGAAAAACCGATTTTTGCGCAAGGTGCTGAACCTGTTCAGCCGCTCGCCCTGGGTGCGGATTAAGCTGGACGAGCGCGGCTCGCTGGTCTGGCAACTGTGCGACGGGAAGCATACGGTGGAACAGATCAGCCAGGTGTTGGAAAACCGTTTCGGGGCCCAGGTGGCGCCGGCCCTGGAGCGAACCGCCCTGCTGCTGCGATCCATGTACCGCTACGGCATGGTGGAATTGTACCGGGTTCGCCCCCACGCCGCCCCCGACCGGGAGAAACACCCGTAGCCCGTCGGACCGTTCAACCGAAACTGAACCAGGACTCATGCTGCGAAGCCTGCTTTACCTTCTGCCCTACCTGCGCCGCTATCGGTGGAAATATGTCGCCGGCGCCTTATTCGTGGTGCTGACCAACATTTTTCGCATCATCAACCCCCGCCTGGTTCAGCAGGCCATCGATTATCTGAAGTCGGAGTTTCACCTGTCGCGCCTGGGCCTCTACGCCGGCCTCATTGTCGGGGTGGCGCTGCTGGAGGGCCTGTTTCTTTTTCTGATGCGCCGCAACCTGATTGTGGCCTCCCGAGAAATTGAGAACGATCTGCGCAACGATTTTTTTCGAAAATTGACCGAGCTGCCCCCGCCCTTCTACCATCGCTACAGCACCGGGGACATCATGTCCCGGGCCACCAACGACCTGAATGCGGTGCGCTCTGTGCTGGGGCCGGGCATTGCTTATTCGGTCAACACCATCATCGCCTTCCTGTTCGTCATCCCGATGATGATTCTGATCAGTCCCCGGCTCAGTCTGTTTGCGCTGTTGCCCTTTCCGGTGGTCGCTTTGCTGACCAATCGCATCGGGCGAGCCATTTACCGACGCTTCGAGAAAATCCAGGCTCAGTTTTCCGAATTGAGTACGCGGGTGCAGGAAAACCTCAGCGGCGCGGCCATCATCCGCTGGTTTGTCCAGGAAGAGGCCGAGATCGAGCGGTTTTCCCGCCTCAACCGGGAATATTTCCGTCGCAACATGCGCTACGCCCGGGTCATGGCTGCCTTCCACCCCTCCCTGATGCTGGTCATCGGAATGGCCACCGCTCTGGTTATCCTCATCGGCGGTAACCTGGTTATTAAAGGGCAGATTTCGTTGGGGGAGTTTACCGCCTTCCTGCTGTACCTGGGTATTCTCATCTGGCCTTCCATTGCCCTGGGCTGGGTAATCGGGCTGTTCCAGCAGGGGGCGGCCTCCATGAAGCGAATGCAGGAAATTCTGGAGGCCCGTCCGGCGGTTGCCGATCGTCCCGGCACCCGGCCGCTGAATTCGCCGCGAGGGGAAATCGTGTTCCGCAACCTGAGCTTTGGTTACACGCCGGACCGCCCGGTGCTGAAAAACATCGACCTGCACATTCCCCCGCGCTCGGTTCTGGGCGTGCTTGGTCCAACCGGCAGCGGCAAATCCACGCTGGTGTCCCTGATCCCCCACTTCTATCCCCTGCCGGAGGGTGTGCTGTTCATCGACGGCCGGGATGTGAATGAGATCCAGCTGGCCAGCCTGCGGCGGTGCATGGGCTTTGTCCCCCAGGAGACCTTCCTCTTTTCCGATACCATCGCCAACAACATTGCCTACGGCGTGCCGGAGGCCAGTCGCGAGCAGATTGAATGGGCCGCAAAACTGGCGCAGATCCACGACCAGATCATGGAATTTCCCCGGGGCTACCAGGCCGTCCTGGGCGAAAAGGGAATCAATTTAAGCGGCGGGCAAAAGCAGCGGGTTGCCCTGGCCAGAGCCATTTTAAGAAGTCCCACCATTCTGATTCTGGACGATGCGTTCTCCGCGCTGGACACTGCCACCGAAGAGCAGATTCTGCAAAACCTGCAGGCAGTCTTCCAGGACCGGACGGTAATTCTGGTCTCTCACCGGGTCTCCACGCTTCAGCAGGCCGATCAGATTATTGTACTGGACGAGGGCCGGATTGTAGAGCAGGGCACCCATGCGGAGCTGGTGGCCGCCGGCGGCTACTACGCCTGGACCTACCAGAAGCAATTGCTGGAGGACGAGCTGGAACAGGTGGATTGACCCGGCCGGTCCAGAGCCCAGTCCATCGAGTGGCTATCGAAAAATTCTTCATTGGTTCAAATTTGTGCAACAATGATTTTACTGGCTTCGGGCTTAATTCAACTGACTGCCGACCGAGGTTGTCTTAAGAGGTTTGGTTGCTGTATTTTTATGCAAGCAACTGTTTCTTTTTCACGGGACTTAATTCAACTAACCCCCCAACCCCTTCTCTTGCAAGAGAGGGGGCGAAGGGGGTGAGTTCCTTACAAATAAAGGGATACAAGATTGTTGGTTTTGCCTAAATTGCCGTGTTTAGTTGAAAAACTGTAAGTAAAAGCACTCCACGAATAAAAGCAACTATTTCCAGCTATGTGAAACTATATTCAATTTGCCTTACTTTTTGGACTACCCCCCGCACGGAATGAAGTTACCTCCGGAGATGCCTCGACTCCCCCGCCAATGCGGGGTCGCTCGACATGACAAACCTTGGCGAGTGCTTTCCTTCAAAAATTCATTTCAATCCGCGTAGATCCGCGGCCAATTATTTTCAGCCGCGGATTTTCGCGCAAAAATCGCTTCAGGCAAGGCCCGCCATTTAAACTAATCCTCTCTCCCTCAACAACTTCGTAGAAGTTGCATTGTTGTAGCAAGGCAATTTACCATCACCACATTCACACATCCCTGTAGGGGATGAATAAACGGGCATTGTGGTATGATTCATCCTCTACGAGGATGTCTTTTTATTTAGGCGTTTCCCAGGACTACAATAATGAAGCCTCTACGAGGCTTGCGCTTAAAAAGCCTA
>RFHE01000221.1 GCA_003696445.1 Calditrichota bacterium
CGGAGAAGAGGTGACCGACGAAGAGCTGGGCGGCGCCGATGTCCATGCACGCATCTCCGGCGTGGCCGACCATTACGCCCTGGACGAGCACCACGCCTTCGAAATTACCCGCAATATCGTGGAAAACCTGGATCCGCCCCACTACTTCCCCCTCCATCGGGATGAGCCGGAAGACCCTTATTACGATCCGGAAGAGCTGTACGGCATTGTCCCCCGGGATATCCGCAAACCGTTTGACATCCGCGAGGTGATTGCCCGGCTGGTGGACGGAAGCCGCTTCCAGGAATTCAAGGAACTCTACGGGCCCACTCTGGTCTGTGGATTTGCCCGCATCATGGGCTACCCTGTGGGCATTCTGGCCAACAACGGCGTTCTGTTCAGCGAAAGCTCTCAGAAAGGGGCCCATTTCATCGAGCTGTGCTGCATGCGCAAGATCCCGCTGTTGTTTCTGCAGAACATCACCGGCTTCATTGTCGGCAAAAAGTACGAGCATCAGGGGATTGCCCGGGATGGCGCCAAACTGGTGCATGCGGTGGCCTGCGCGGATGTGCCCAAGTTTACCGTAATTGTGGGCGGGTCCTACGGTGCCGGTAACTACGGCATGTGCGGCAGGGGCTACAGTCCTCGCTTATTGTGGATGTGGCCCAGCGGGCGTATTTCGGTGATGGGAGGCGAGCAAGCCGCCGACGTGCTGGTCACGGTGCGTAAGCGTTCTTTACTGAAAAAGGGGCAGAAGGCCTCTCCCGAGGAACTGGAGGCCTACCGCCAGGAGATTCTGGCCCGCTACGAGCGGGAGGCCAGCCCTTACTACTCCACCGCACGCCTGTGGGACGACGGCATCCTGGACCCGGTGGAAACGCGCAACGCCCTGGCCCTGGGCATCGCCATGTCCCTGAACGCACCGATCCCCGACACCCGATTCGGCGTCTTTCGGATGTAAAAATAGACAGCAGACCATGGCAGAAAAAAAGCAACCGATTCAGAAATTGCTCATTGCCAACCGGGGCGAAATTGCCGTGCGGGTAATTCGGGCCTGCCGGGAACTGGGCATCGTGCCGGTGGCCGTCTATTCGGAGGTGGACCGTTTTTCCCGCCACGTGCTGGAGGCTGCCGAAGCGGTGGCCCTTGGCGGCGCCGCACCGGCGGAAAGTTACCTGAACATCGAACGCATTGTAGAGGCCGCCCGCCGGACCGGCTGCCAGGCCATCCATCCCGGCTACGGATTTCTGGCCGAAAATCCCGACTTTGCTCGCGCCTGCCGGGAGGCCGGTCTCCTGTTTATCGGGCCACCCCCGGAAAGCATGGCCCTGGTAGGCGATAAGTTAAAGGCCCGCCACACCGTTCAGCAGGCCGGAGTACCCCTGGTCCCTGGACGGGAGGTCCAGGACGCGGATCCCGCTCGGTTGCAAGAAATCGCTGAAGAAATCGGCTTTCCGGTGCTGATCAAGGCCGCTGCCGGGGGTGGCGGGAAGGGCATGCGGGTGGTGCGCCAGGCCGGAGAGCTGGCCTCGGCGGTTGCCGCAGCCCGCCGAGAGGCCCGGGCCGCTTTCGGCAACGATACAGTCTATCTGGAAAAATACATCGAAAAGCCCCGCCATGTGGAAATTCAGGTGCTGGCCGACGCCCACGGTAATGTGGTTCACCTGTTCGAACGAGAATGCTCGGTCCAGCGGCGCCACCAAAAAATTGTGGAAGAATCCCCCTCTCCCGCCCTGGATCCCCAGCTGCGCCAGCAAATGGGCGAAACCGCTTGCCGGGTGATGCAATCGGTGGGCTACATCAACGCAGGAACCGTGGAATTTTTGCTGGACGAGCAGAAAAATTTTTACTTCCTGGAAGTGAATGCCCGCATTCAGGTGGAACACCCGGTCACCGAAATGGTGACCGGTGTGGATCTGGTGCACCAGCAAATCGCCATTGCTCAGGGGGCCTCTCTGCCCTTCCGGCAGGAGCAAGTGCGCCAGTACGGCCACGCCATCGAGTGCCGCATCTACGCCGAAGACCCGGCGAATAACTTCTTTCCCTCGGTGGGCAAATTGCTGCTGGTCCGGGAGCCGTCAGGTCCAGGCATTCGCTGCGACAGCGGTATCTATTCCGGCTGGGAAGTGACTCACCACTACGACCCCATTCTCTCCAAGCTCATCACCTGGGATGTGGACCGCCAAGGCGCGCTGGCACGGATGAAGTCCGCCCTGGCCAACTACGTGCTGCTGGGCATCGAAAATCCCGTCTCCTTTCTGCAGGCGCTCATCGAGCATCCGGCGTTCCAGGCCGGTAACCTGCACACCCATTTTCTGGAAGAACATTTTTCCGACTGGCAACCGCCTGTGCCGGAGGAACAATTACCCCTGGGCATGCTGGCCGCAGCATTGCAGGAGAGGCAAATGCGCCGGCAGGTAAAGACCGGCGAGCCGGCTGTGCCCACACCCTGGCAGGCGCTGGGACGCTGGGAAATGCTGCATCGGGACGAACGGAGCGGGGAAAACTGAACAAAGCAGGCAGACCAACGACGATGGAAGTCCATCAATTTAAATTTCGAGACCGTGTACTGGACATTCAATTCGAGGATCTGGGCGAGGGCCGCTACCGGATCGACCTGGACGGGCAGCCTGCCGAGCTGGAGGTTCGCGCCGTTGATGCGAACACTTACTCCATTCTGATGGGAGAGCGCCACCACCTGGTTTATATTGCCCGGAGCCCGGAGGCGATTTATCTCCATATCGATGGGCAGGCCTTTCGCCTGGAGCCGGTCCGAGAAAGCCGCGAGGCCCGCTCCAGCAGTGAACAGCCCGCCGGACAGGCCGAACGGAACATCACCGCCCCCATGCCGGGCAAAATTTTAAAACTGATGGTGCGCGAAGGCCAGCAGGTGTCCGCCGGCGAAGGCCTGTTTATTCTGGAAGCCATGAAAATGGAAAACGAGGTCCGGGCACCCCAGCAGGCGGTGGTGGAAAAAATCCATGTGCAGGAAGGCGAACTGGTCTCGGTGGGCGAGGTGGTGCTGGAGCTTCACTACCCGGAAAACGATCAGTCCGGCAACTAAAGCGCACATCCAGAGGCTGTCCGCCGCTTGCATTTTTTGCCGCCAGTGTGGATTGCATTGATTAAATTTGAGGGGTCGGAACAGTAACGATCGCTTTCCGGCAACCATCCGAATTGCTGCAGAATTAGAACAAGCCGTCTTACCGATCGTTCAGCGATGACCGAAAAGGTTGCCTTTTTGCAAATTTGATTTTCCTCACGGCTGTTGTTTAAATCGCTCTTATTGTTAAAATAGTAGTAACCGTAGCGGAGGACTTCCCATGAATAAAAAATTGGCCGTCCTTTGGGCGCTTGTCCTGCTATTGCCCGGGCTGCTGCTGGCTCAGGTCAGCCTGGATCTCCGATTGAAGAACGTCAACGCCCTCACCCTGAGGCCTGGAGACCTGAACCTGACCGGCCTGGGCTCGGTACCCGATGTGTTTGAACTCACCCTGCAAAACACCTCCGCCAATCCGGTTCAATTGAGATTGCGGCTGGAAGTGATTCAACAGGTGCAGAACCAGAGCCGGCTCATCGTGAATGCCATTACCAATCAATTTACCCTCCCGGCCGATGGGATGGTCTATCGGGCGACCAACCAGGAACTGGTAAGGGGCTGGCATGTGGCCGGTCAGGATGTGGAATTCACGGAAAAGGAGTTTACGCGGGAGTTTGAGGACATCAACCAGCAG
>RFHE01000023.1 GCA_003696445.1 Calditrichota bacterium
GACCTGGCTGCCCACATGAGCCCGATGCACCTGGTCCACCCGTGTGCCGTGGGGTGGGTTGTGGACCAGCATGAGAAGGGGCAACGGTTGGTCCACCTGCTTTAAGGCATCGGACAGCAGACTTTCGAAAGCCTCTTCCTTCAACTCCAGGGGCGTGTGTCCACCGGCAAACAATCCGCCGCCCACCCCCACGATTCGAACCCCCTGCAAAAGACGACCTTCGCCGTGTAAGCTCAGGCCTTCCCGGCGAAGATAATCGACCACTTCGGGTCGGTCGCAATTTCCGGGTACGGCCAGAATATTGGGAAACAGCAAACGCAACTCGGCAAGCAGGTCAGCTGCCTCACGGATGCCACCGAAATGGGTGATGTCCCCACTGATCAGCAGCCAGTCCACCGTGCCTACTTGGGCGGAAAGCTCGTAAACACCAGTGGTGGATCCGTGAAGATCGGAGATGGTAACAAGCTTCATTCCAGCACTCCCGTTTCGCTCATTCGGCCTGATCTTTCAGACTGGTTTCCACAGTAATGGGGCCGTGCAGGGTTCGGTGAACCGGGCATTTTTCGGCGATTTCCAGCAAGCGCTGGCGCTGTTCTGGGCTTAAGGGGCCTTCCAGCTCCAGCAGGCGCTCCATCCAGTCGATTTTTGCAGCGCTTGTTTCGCAAGCGCCACAGTCCGAGGCGTGCACTTTTTTGTGGTTCAGATAGACACGAACCGCTTTCAGCGGCCATTGTTTGCGATCCGCATACATGCGCAGGGTCATCCCTGTGCAGGCGCCTAAAGCAGCCAGTAGCAAATCGTATGGGTTTGGTCCACGGTCGGTCCCCCCTACCGAGGTGGGTTCGTCGGCCACCAGGTCGTGGCGGCCAGTTCGGATTTCGGAGAAAAAGCCTTCTGCCCCGGTTTCCACCAGAACCTGATTATCCTCGATGAGCTGCGCCAGGCTCTTGCCCTCTTCGAGGGGATGGCGAATGTATTTGCGTACCCATGCTGCAATCACCGCACCGACGTAGAGGGAATCGGAAGGATCGCTCAGCAGGTGATCGGCCTGGTCCAGCGAGATGAAGCTTTTCGGATGACGGGCGGCTTGAAAGAGCTTGGCGGCGTTTTCAATGCCCACCGTGTTGTCGATCGGGGAGTGGAAAATGATCAGCGGTTTCCTCAGTTGCCCGACCCGGTCCCGCAACCGCGTGCCCTCCAAATCGTCGAGAAATTGCTTTCGAATGCGGAACCTTCGGCCGGCCAGAACCACCTCCGCCTCGCCAGTGCGCTCGATTTCCTCCCGCTTGCTGGCCAGCAGGTGGGTTACGTGGGCGGGTTCGGCCGGTGCCCCAATGGTGGCCACGGCCTGAACCTCGGGGAGCCGGCTGGCGGCCTGCAGCACCGCTGCCCCGCCCAGGGAATGTCCGACTAATAGGCGTGGGAACTGGTAGCGTTCACCCAGAAAACGAGCGGCATCGATCAGGTCTCCCACATTGGATGAAAAATTGGTGTCGGCAAAATCTCCCTCGCTCTCGCCTAGACCGGTAAAATCGAACCGCAGCACGCCAATGCCTTCGCTGGTTAGTGCCCTGCTGATGTTGGCAACCGCCTTTAAGTTTTTGCTACAGGTAAAACAGTGGGCAAACAGCGCGTAGCCGATTGGTTTGCGTCCCAGGGGTAAATCCAGGCGAGCAGCCAGCTGTAAACCATCCCGATTGGTAAATTTTAACGCTTCGCTATGCATGAAACTTCTCCTTATGCTTTGTGCTCATCTCCATCAATATACCCTCTAACGCAGCCCGCACCGTAGTTCAGGCTACCCTCCCGGTTCCGGCGATCGGCCCACCAACCAGATAATGGCCCGGTAGCCACGGTTTTTTTCCAAATGGATGGACAAGACCGGCAGGTTATACAATCGAGCACAGGAGCGGGGAGCAATAATGAGAGTATTTTTAGGGTACCGGCCCTCCTTCAATTTTTTAGCTGCCAAACCGGTATCCGCTTCTTGCTGAAATCGAACCTCGGGGAACTGCCCGATAAGAAAGGACCGATGAACTTTAATGGCCTGGGGATGGGAAACCACAGTGACCTTTTCCCCTGGATCGAAGCGACCCCAATAAAGCAGCACATGGTCAATGGGTACTTCAATCTGATCCAGCTTGCAGAAATTGAATCGAAAAATCGCTTCCAGGGATTCCTTGACCCACCCGCCGCGGGTGGTTCGAATGGCAAACGTGCCCAGATCGGCTTCGCCGCTGTGCAGCGCCCGAAACACACCGTCCGTGGAAACAGCATACAGAATAGTGCAATCCTGCCAGTTGTGCTTGCGAGCAAGCACCTCTATTGCCTGTTCGTTGGTGCTACCGCGTTCGCCCTGGATGGCAATCCGCAGCGGGCTACGCCGTTCGCTCATCCTTCAAAATGCCCGATTTTTGCAGTGCATTTAGGTTAAACATGCCCCCTTCTCCGGCCCAACTGTTGCCGGACTCGCTAAACAAACATCGCTCTACATCGAAGGAAACTGATTAAGCAGGGTATTTTCCGGTAATGTAATCCATCAGATGCCGCTTTTCGACCTGGGCGTCCTGAAGTTTGGCATGAATGACATCTCGAATAGAGATCAAACTCACCAGCGTTTGACCATCGAAAATCGGCAGGTGGCGTACTCGGTTTTGGGCCATCACCTGCTCTACATACTGAATATCGTCATCCAGACGAGCAATAATCGGATTTTTCGTCATCACCTGTTCCACCGGCAGTTCGGTAAAACCGTGGGGGTCTTTATGGGCCAATTGGAGAATGTCTCTTTCCGTGAAAATTCCCTGCAATTGGCCATGCTCGCTGCACACCAGCACCGCTCCCACGTTATGCTGCACCATTACAGCAATGGCTTCCTTTACCTTTTGCTGCGGACGCACACAGAGCGGCTGTTTCTGCCGCTGGCTTAGAATATCTCGAACTTTCATTACACCCTCCTGCCTGGCTGGGGTTAAGGTTACTTTGTAAAACAATATCGATATGCAAAAACTAAAAAGCAAGAATTTGGCCGGCAGCTAAAATAAAGAAAGCCACCGGCGCAGAAAAATTCGCCGGTGGCCTGAAAGCAACATGGTAAATTGTCGTTAACTCAACTTCAGAAACAGGCGCCGGCTTTGTACTATCAGTGCAAACAAACCTCCCACCAGGGCAAATTCGACTATTGCCAAAATCGGATTAACCGTAAGGTGGGGTTCCACATAGAGAACGCGCTCGATGAGTAAGCCGGTATAAATGATTAGTGAGATGAACAGCAAATAGCCAGGCGAGCCTTTCAGTTTTCGGAAAAGTAAGGTAACAAAGGGGATTAAAAACAGCAGAACAATGACCGAGTAGGCAAACTCGCGCATGGGCGAAGTGGCCACCCGGCGGGCGAGAAACGAGACTTCTTCAGGAATATTCCCATACCAAATGACCAGGTATTGAGAATAGAACTGGTAAGCCCAAAACACCGAGAAACCGAACAGAAGGGTGCCCATGTCCATCTGGGATTTCTTGAAAACTTTAATCGGATACTCTTTGGTGAAGTTGGCATAGTTAATAAACGTCATTACCCCGCCAAAAGCAATACCCGCGTAAAAGGCTTCCACAAAAAAGTAGGCACCAAACAAGGTACTGATCCAAGGATATTCCATGGACATTACCCAGTCGAAGGCGATGATGGTATGCGTAGCCACATAAGCGAGCACATACCAGACGGCGTAAGTGGACTTCTTCGGTCCTTCTTTGATTGACTCCAGGGCAAATTTACGGGCCAGTAAAAAAGTGATAAGCAAAAGAACCACGTTTCGGGTAATGAAGAAGGTGCTGTTGAGCCAAACACCCTGATCGTGGTACCAGATGTAGTATTTAAGATTTGGGACAAAGGCTAGGAATAGAACAGGGATGACCAGCCCAAAGGGATAGACGGACAGAATTTCCCTTTTATAAGGTTGGATCCATTTGCCGCTTACGATATCGGCTGCAGCCACAACTGCAATCGGCCCATGAGCCAGGGTAACCCAGAATAACAAGGTCACCAGTAAAGCGCCGCCCTGGGCAGCCAGCAGTACATTTTCCATCAGGTAGGCGACAACCGCAATCACCACGGTGGCAATCAGCAATGTTCGCCAGTTCAATTTCGCACCGTTCATTATGTTTCCTCTCTCAAAATTTTAATCACAAATTCGTTTCCGTACTCTTCCGGGTGGAAAATCTGTTTAAAGCTGGGTAGCCGAGAGAGTAACAGAAAGCCACCCAGTGAGAAAAGAGCACCAAAAAGGATGGTCAATTCAAAAGCAATCACAATATAAGGTGGAATTGATACCAGCGGTTTTCCACTGGTAATCAGGGGCCAGTCCAGCGAGGTAAAAATAGTAAAGGCGAAACCGGCTGAGCACCCAGATAACCCTCCAGCAAGGGTAATGAACTTTAACTTGCTCTTGGGCCAGTATTCTTCCACTAATTCTTCAATTTCATGATCGGGGTGAGGCAGGTAAATTTCCAGTTGACGGGAGGTAAAACCGCTTTTCAGCAGTTCTTCCAACTTTTCCATAAAGGGCTTTTTGTCTTCGAAACGATAGATCTGCATTATTCTGCTTCCTCCTTTAGTTCGGTAATGGGCAGTACAGGAAGCGTTTTGGAGAACAACAGAAACCAGGTCAGGAACCAACCAAAGCTACCCACGGTAATGGCCACCTCGATGATGCTGGGCGTGTAGGTGCCCCAGGCATAGGGATCAAAATCGTGCGCCAGCGAAATGACCACAATATTGAATCGCTCCAGCCACATACCGATGTTGACAAAAAAGCTGATGATAAACAGGTACTTGATATTCCGGCGCAGTTTGCGCACAAACAGGGTGAGCGGGGTCACCACGTTGCAGGCGATCATTAACCAGTAAGTGAAGGCATAGTCGCCCACAGCCCGATAAATGAACTGGTCCCGTTCAAAAGGATTCCCACTGTACATGGCCAGGCAGAATTCGACAATATAGGCATAGCCGACAATCATCCCGGTGAAGAGCAACAATTTGGCCGCCTTCTCGAAGTCGTCCACGGTAATGTATTTTTCCAGGCGGAAAAATTTGCGCATCGGGATAACCAGCGTGAACACCATGGCCATGCCGGAAAAGATGGCCCCGGCCACGAAATACGGGGCGAAAATGGTGGTGTGCCATCCGGGGATAATGCCCATGGCAAAGTCCCAGGATACCACAGAGTGCACGGAAAGCACCAGTGGCGTGGCCAGTGCGGCCAGGTATTTGTAAATCTGATTGTAGTGCTGCCACTGTTTGAAGGTCCCCTTCCAACCCAGCGAACCGAACGCATAGGCCAGTTTTTGCCAGCCTGTACGTACCCGGCGGAGGATGGCAATATCCGGCACTAGGCCGATGTACCAGAAAATGGCGCTTACGGTAAAGTAAGTACTTACGGCAAACACGTCCCACACCAAGGGCGACCGAAAATTTACCCACAGTAAACGCTGGGTAGGATAAGGAAACAACCAGTAGAAGAACCAGACACGGCCGAGGTGAATCAGCGGGAACAACCCGGCCGTCATCACGGCAAACACGGTCATGGCCTCGGCCGAGCGATTAAAACGGTTCCGAAAACGAGCCCGGAACAAAAACAAGATGGCCGAAATCAGCGTCCCGGAATGGGCGATACCGACCCAAAAGACAAAGTCGGTAATGTAAACACCCCAACCGACGGGATTGCGAATCCCGGCCACCCCCATACCGGTTTTAATCTGATAGGCCCAGGCCGCGGCGCCGATTAGAGTCATGGTGATGGTGATCAGCAAACCCAGCCAATAAACCGGCTTGGGTTTTTTGATCGCGGCCAGAATGTCGCGCTCCATCTGGTCCTTGACCTGGGCAGCACTCTTGGCATTCACTTCCTGGTTCACCACGCCTGTGTCTTTATGACTCATGTTTCCATTCTCCTTTGTACAAATAGTGAACCGCGGGCTCAACACCCAGCACCTCAAACACACGGAAAGCATACTCGCTATGGGCCAACTTGGTCACCCTAGCCTCCTCATCGAGAAGATTGCCAAATACAATGGCATCGGTCGGGCAGGTTTGGGCGCAGGCCGGTACAATCTCTCCGTCCCGAACCAGACGTCCTTCGTCCTTGGCGATATCTTCGGCCTTGCGAATACGCTGCACGCAGAAAGTACATTTTTCCATCACACCCTTGGGCCGTTTCCACATTTCCGGATTGATCATCCGGTCCATGGGTGCCGGCCACTGGTGGTCGAACCAGTTAAACCGCCGTACCTTGTAGGGGCAGTTGTTGTGGCAGTAGCGCGTCCCCACACACCGGTTGTAAACCATGGCGTTCAATCCTTCCGGATTGTGGTAGGTGGCATACACCGGGCAAACCGATTCGCAGGGGGCATTATCGCACTGCTGGCAGAGCATGATCAACGTGTCCAGGTTCTCTTCCTCATCGTAGTAAGGCTCCACCCGAATCCAGGACATTTCACGGCCCTTGAGGTGTTCTTCCTTCCCTACCCAGGGCACGTTGTTTTCGATGTGGCAGGCGGCGACGCAGGCCGAACAGGCCACACAAGCATCCAAATCAATGGCCATCCCCCAGCGGTAGGTCTTATGCTCGTGGGGTGGATACAAGGTTTCTTTTCCATGCCCTTCACCGTGGCCCTCCTCCTTGTGGTTCAGGTTTTTCGGAATGAGCCCGCGCCCATGTTGGCTCTGCGATCCAGCCAGAATGGGGATGGCCACCTCCACCCCGGTTTTTTCCATGCTGACCTGCTTAAAGAGGACCTTCACCTCTCCGGTGCGCGGATCCATGGCAAAGAAATCAGCCGGCAGCTGGTCCCGATGGACCACGGCGACCCCTTCGGCCAGGCCGGGTTGTTTTTTTACGGGCAAAAGCAATTGGCCCCGCTCGGTTTTAATCCGTACCTGATGGCGATCCTTGGCCTTCATCGAGCGAGCCACGGCCGGCGAAACGCTGACCCATTCCCCGTAAGTAATGGTGGTCAGCGGATCAGGAATTTCCGGCATCAACGGCAAAACAGCACTACGACCATCAAAAGTTCGTATGGAGGGAGCTGCCACCAGAACGTTCTCTTTTATCGCCGGATTGATTTGTGCATTGGCCAGCAGGCGGGTTGCTTCCCGTTCATCCAAGCGCACTCGCACGGGGGGAACCGGTTTCTCGTAATATCCCTTTTTCAGGAACCCATCCACCGCTTCCTCGCTACCCAGGGCTTTTTTCCAGCGCTGGAAGAGCCACTCCTGGTAAGTAGGGGCCAGCGTTTTACCGGAGGTCATCTGGGCCAGGCTGATTAGAATATCGCCTTCGCTGCGGGTATTCCACAACGGCTCCACGGTGGGTTGCAGGACCGAAACCAGCCCGCGGCGGGATTCGGCATCGCCCCAGGACTCCATGGAATGGGAGAGGGGGAGCACCACGTCGCATGCCTGGGCGGTTTCGTCCAGAAACTCAGTCACTGCGACCCTCAGATCAGCCTTTTTCACCGCTTCGGCCAACTTTAATTCAGAGACCGCCGTTCCCAGTGGATTGGCCCGGCTGATCAGCAGTACCCCCACCTGACCGTCTTGTAGAGCACGGGCCAGGCGGGCCACATCCTTTTGTGAGCCCACTCGCTGGTAATTCTCCGAATGGGTGAAGTCCACCGTGCTTTCCGTCATTCCCAGAAGCCACTGCAACACCCCGGTCAGCAAGGCGACTTCCAGACCGGACTCATGGGCAGTGGAAACACCGCCAGCGATCACCAGCGGTTTCCGGGCCTTGCCCAACTTCAAGCCCAGCTCGTTGAGCGTTGTGGCATCCAAACCGGTCTGCTCACTCACTTTCTGCACCGAATATTTAGGCAAGGCGGTCCGAACACTGGTCGGCAGCGTATGTCGAGTTAACTTGTTGGTCACCACATAATCGATTAGAAAAGCAAGCAAATACGGCTCGCTTCGGGGAGCGATGCGCAGCCGGCGATCCGCCTTAAAACCGGTGAGCGAGGCATGGGGTTCGGCATGGTACCAGCTCAGATGGCCGGCTTTGCGTGCACGGGTCAACTGGCGCGTGTAGCGGACCGGACTGACAAAGGTTTCCAGGATATCCGCCCCCACAGTCAGCATGAAATCTGCTTCTTCGATGTTATAGCCCGGAATATCGTTCTGGCCGAACAACAGGGCATTGGCCTGCCGAATGGCGGCATGGTTAAACAATTCGTACTCGGGGAAACGATCCACCCCGGCCTGCTGGCAGAACCAGTCAATCAGCTCGGCCAGAGACCCTGTGGTACGAGCAGCCAGATAAATATTTTGCTTTTTATTGTTGCGGGCCCGCCGCAGGCCGTCGGCCACTTTTTGCAGAGCTTCTTTCCAACCGGCTGGAACCAGCTTCCCGGAAGCATCTCGCACCATCGGCTGTTTGACGCGTTCCGGGTGGTACAGGCGCATAATGGAGGCCTGCCCTCGGATGCACAACGCCCCACTGTTCAAAGGGTGATCGGCATTCCCTTCCAGCTTGATAGGATTAAAATCCCTCACCTTCACCGAAAGGCCGCAATTGGCCGGGCATTCCGTGCAGGTAGAAGCGTAGTAATAGGATTCACCAGGAATGTAATCCTCGCCGGGCGGAATCAGAAAAGGGATTAACTTCTCGGTGGTTCGCTCCACCCCGCAGGAGGACAGCAGCGTGGCCGTGGAAGCCATTCCCATTAATTTTAAAAAGTCGCGTCGCTTCATTGAATTCGTCTCCTCCTCATCTCATTTGTGGCAGGTCCAACAATCGGTAGGTGCTCCCTTCAATCGGTGGCAGGACACACAGAAGCCCATCCGCAGCGTCCGTGTTTGCCTGACCTGCCGAACCACCTTCATATCTCCGTGGCAATTGGCACAATCGATCCCCGCCTTAATGTGCCTTTTGTGAGAGAAATACACGTAATCCGGCACATCATGCACCTTCACCCAGGGAATCGGCTCTTTATTTTCCCAATACTTCAACAGCTTCTGCACTTCCGGCCGATCATGCGCCGCCGTCTGGTGGCAATTCATGCATATCTGCATGGCAGGAACGGTGGCATGGATCGATTTATCCACATATTGATGGCAAAACTTACAATCCAATCCCAGCTTGCCGGCATGGATGTAATGGGGGAATTTGATGGGTTGCTCCGGCGGAGAATATTTCGCCTGCCAGTAGAATCCCATGAACAGCAGCACGGCGGCAATCAACCCAAAGTAACCCAGAAACACAACCGGTACTATGCTCTTCTTCACCGCACTCTCCTATCTAATTTTGCATCAAATCCCAAGCGAGCAGCACAAACCGGATACGATTTGATCCGGTCCGCTTCTCATACAGCTTACTGTTTGCCTTGCTGCGCCTGATATTTCTGGTACCGATCCAGAAGATACTTTGCAACTGCTTCCGCATCTTGTTGCGAAAGACCGAGATTGGGCATGGGAGGATAATCTGGATTTACTTTGACCGGATTAAGAATAAACTTTACCAATTCATCCGGTTTACCCACGTATTTAGGCAACACTTCTACGTGGGGTGGCCCTACGACGCGCTTATCGAATTGATGGCAACTGGTGCAGCGAGCATTGTAAATTTGCTCGCCGCGGGCAACAGAAATTTCCCCTCCGGCGGACTTTAATTCTTCCCGTTCCAAAGCAAGCTTTTCTTCGAATTTTGCGGCTTCATCCTGCAGATACAGATACTGTTCCTTGACCCCCGTTCGGCGGGCAATGGTATCGTCCACCACCAGCACCAAAGTAGCTAGAACCATCAGTACATAGGCTAGTGAACCCAGGCGCGGGTTTTTATTGGCCAGAACCAGATACAAGACCACGCTCAACACATAGAGTACGGCCATCAACCCGGCAGCAACGTAATAGCCTTGCAGGGATTCAGCAATCGTGGGAAATGCCTTATAGGTCCAGAGGATGAACAGAGGCTGGAGCAGCGTTCCGGCCAAGGCCAGGCCAGCGCCAAACTTTAGGGCATAATCCCGATACTGTTCGTCCGCATCTACATTCCCCCCACTTAGATTAAAGGTGAAAAATAAAACACTCACACCGGTTACCGTCAGGGTAAAAACCATAAAATGAAGCAGACGAACAAACTGTGTGGCATCGAAAATATGGGGAATGCTGCCTTTAATCACCATCCATTTTTCCGGAAAAAACGACAAAATATTGACGCTAATTAACCCATAGGCAGCCAGAAACAGAAAGAACACCGCTGCTACAGCAACCAGAATTTGAAAAATTAAGTAATGCGTTTTCTCCAGCAATTTGCAATAGAACAGGCTCAGCCCAGCCCCAATAAGCGTAAAAATCAGCATGGGCTGAAAAAAGCGAGCTACTTCCAGACCACTGCCGTAAAAAATTTGGGCGTACGCCAGCGCCAGAGCTAAGGGAGGCAAAAGACCGAGGAGAATCGCGCCTTTCACCGAATAGGCCATTCGAATCAGGTCTTTTCCGAAGCGGGTGTAAAATGGGTTTTCTTCCGTACGACCTCGATAAATGAAACCAGCCGAGAAGAGAGTAGCACCGGTGAGAAAACTCAAGTAAATGAAGTAGATTACCGTAATGGCAATAATTATGGCATCACTCACTAAAATATGGTCGTGTCTCGGGGGGAAGATAATCTTATCGATAATCTCCATTTACTGGTCTCCTTTCCATCGGCGATTCTCAGACCAATTGTTCTTCACTATTTTTGTTATAGAGCTTAATTGTGCCCTCACCGGCAATTTGATAAGTTCTTAAAAAACAAAAAGAAACAACATTTTGAGCTTGTGAAAAGAAGACCAAATATAATAAAGCGCACAAAAAATGTCCAAGGATTGTTAAAAAATCACCCACAGAAAAAATAGTCACCTTACACCGTGAAGGCCCGCCACTACAAAAAGACTTGCTCGCGCCGGAACAATAGCCATAGAAAGAATGGGCCACCCACCAGTGCGGTAAGGATACCTACCGGCAAATCCACCGGCGGAATCAGGGTGCGGGCAAGGGTATCGGCCAGGAGTAAGAAAGCGGCGCCGGTAAAAAGTGCCGCCATAATCAACACGCGATGTGCCGGG
The DNA here is from genome assembly GCA_003696445.1 of Calditrichota bacterium. Lineage (GTDB taxonomy): Bacteria > Calditrichota > Calditrichia > RBG-13-44-9 > J042 > J042. The sequence continues at coordinate 11,089 of RFHE01000023.1, forward strand.
CCGGCCAACATGCGCAATACGTGGGGGACCACCAGACCAACAAATCCAATGGGGCCACACAACGCCACCAACCCAGCGGTAACCAAAGCGGCCAGGCTCAATGCAATCCACTGCACCTGTTGCACACTAACCCCACGGCTAAGGGCCAGCTCGGGAGAAGTACTGATCAAATCCAGTGGCTTGGCTAGAATCCAGAGAATAACACTCACCGAAATGACCAACCCGGCCGTAGCCATCAGCAGCGGGGTTCCTGTGGTAGAAATCTGTCCCATCATCCAGCGAACCATTTGAATGGTTTCGGTAAAATCGGCCAGATATTGAGCGAACAAAATCAGAGCACCCAGAAAATAATTCATGGTAACCCCGGCCAGCACCAGGGTATGGATGGACCAGCCGGCCGCGCTGCGGGCAAGTGCCATCACCAGGAGCAAAGTCGCCAAACCACCCCCCAGCGCACACCATTGTACGGGTGAAAAACCCAGCCAAAGGCCGGAAAGATGCCATTTAATGGCCAGTACAGCCCCCAGAGCAGAACCAGCCGAAATGCCCAGGGTGTAGGGGGTGGCCAGCGGATTCCGCAGCAGGGCCTGAAAAACGACGCCGGCCACGGCCAGACCGCCGCCGGCCAGGGCCGCCAGCAACACACGGGGCAGGCGGAGCTGAAAAAAAATGATGCCCGATCGGGTGGATTGGCCATGTAAGTATTCCCAAACCTCTCGCCAATTCAGGGGTTGACTGCCCACCGTAGGCGCTAACAAAATGACTACCAGTAACAATAAGCCGCTGCCCCAAACTACCCAAAGCCCATCCAAGGTTTTTAAATGCCGCTCCTTAACCATTTCCGGGTGCCTTTCCACCATGAGTTGCCCTGTAACGGCTCAGATCCACAACAACCTGCCCACCGCCATCCTCACTGGGAGACAGCTTCAGTGGCACGTCGAACACTGCTTCCAGCAATGGCACTCGAAAGACCTTTTCTACTGGCCCGGCTGCCATCAGACGGGCATTTTTCAACACGGCAAGGTGGCTACAGTACCAGGCGGCCAGGTTTAAATCGTGGGTCAACAGAATAACGGTCAGCCTCCGGGCCTTCTGTTGCTGAAACACCGTTTCCAGGATCTGTAACTGATGCTTTAAATCCAGGGCCCGGGTGGGTTCGTCCAGTAGGAGCACCCGGGGTTCCTGGGCCAGCGCAGCGGCCAGCAGCACCCGCTGGCGCTCTCCCCCGCTCAGCTGGCTGAAACGGCGGTGTCGCAATCCCCATACATCGGTCGAGGCCATTGCTTGGCGAACCCTCTGCAGGTCCCCACCGGAGGGCAGGCCCATCAGCGACTGATGCGGATAGCGCCCCATTAGCACCAGCTCCTGAACGGTGAAATCGAAAACCAAAGCATTTTCCTGGGGTAAATAGCTCACTAATTGAGCATACTGCCTGGACCGGTATTGTCCGATGGGCCGGCCGGCCAGTTGAATTTCGCCCTGTTGGCAGGGCAACACCCGGGCCAAAAGCTTAAGCAGGGTACTCTTGCCGGAACCGTTGGGGCCAAGCACGCCCCAAAATTCCCCCTCCCCTACCCTCAACGAAATGTCCGCCAGGGCCGGCCTTTGCTGGTAAGCATAGCCGACATTCTTGAGTTTGATCATTGTCGATCGCCCTGTACCCGTTGAATGAGCTGATGAAAGCTGCGGGCAATCTGAACAATCCGCGGCCCGGGGACCAGAAAATACTGGCGGGCAAAGACAAATATCCGCTCGCGTTGTACCGCATCAATTTGTTCCAGCGCCTGCCAATCCCGGCGCAGTTGCGCCGCCTCTTGGTCGGACAGGCTACCCTCCGAATGAAACTCCACAATGACCTCTGGATTGGCAGCCAGTAAGGCTTCCAGGGATGCCGGGAAATAGCGCTGCTCCTGAGCGCCAAACACATTGCTGCCGCCGCACAGGTTCCAGAGCTGGCTAAGGTAGGTCTTCCCTCCGGCTACGTACAGGCTGGACAGATTTCCA
>RFHE01000024.1 GCA_003696445.1 Calditrichota bacterium
ATCCGGGGGACCCTTGACGCCAGTGGTGTGGCCGACCGAAAACAGGGCCGTTCGAAGTACGGAACTAAACGTCCAAAAAGTTAAACAGATTGAGACATAAGGTATGAGACGACGTAGAGCACCCGAACGCGAAGTTTTGCCGGACCCCAAATACAACAGTGTTCTGGTCAGCAAGTTCATTAATGGCCTGATGTTAAAGGGCAAGAAAAGTAAAGCAGAGAAGATTTTTTACGGAGCCATGGATATCATCGAAGCAAAAATGAAGAAAGACCCGCTGGAGGTGTTTCAGAAGGCGGTGGAAAACGTGGCTCCAATTCTGGAAGTGCGTTCCCGGCGGGTGGGCGGTGCTACCTATCAGGTGCCCGTGGAAGTGCGGGAAAAACGGCGCCGTTCGCTGGCCATCCGGTGGCTGGTGCAGTATGCGCGCCAGCGTAGCGAAAAAACCATGGCCGAGCGCCTGGCTAACGAATTGATGGCCGCCTACAAGGGCGAGGGGAGCGCGGTGAAAAAGAAAGAAGACACCCATCGCATGGCCGAAGCCAATAAGGCTTTTGCTCACTTCCGCTGGTAATGGTGGGTGGTACGGGTAAATGCTGGATAGGTGTAGTACAGGAATAATCTGGATAAACAGTTGAGTGTTTAGAATACAATGGCAAGACGATTTCCTTTAGAAAAAACAAGAAATATTGGCATTATGGCCCACATCGATGCGGGCAAAACGACCACCACAGAACGCATTCTGTTCTACACCGGTCGCCTGCATCGCATGGGCGAGGTGCACGAAGGCTCCGCCACCATGGACTGGATGGAGCAGGAGAAGGAGCGGGGGATCACAATCACCTCGGCGGCCACCACTTGCTTCTGGCGCGATCATCGAATCAACATTATCGACACGCCTGGGCACGTGGATTTTACGGCCGAGGTAGAACGGTCCCTGCGTGTGCTGGATGGGGCCGTGGCGCTGTTTTGTGCTGTGGGCGGCGTGGAACCCCAGTCCGAAACGGTCTGGCGTCAGGCGGACAAGTATGGCGTGCCGCGGATTGCTTTTGTCAACAAAATGGACCGCATCGGCGCGGATTTTTACAACGTGGTGGAGATGATGAAGGTGCGTTTGGGCGCCCATCCGGTACCGGTGCAGATTCCCCTCGGTGAGGGCGATCTGTTTACCGGGTTGGTGGATTTGATCCGCATGCGGGCGGTCATCTACGACGAAACCACTCTGGGGACCAAATGGTACGAGGAGGAAATTCCTCGCGACCTGATGGACAAGGCTCAGGAATACCACACCCAATTGGTGGAAGCTGCCGCCGAGTTCGACGACGCCCTGATGGAAAAATATCTGGAGGGGCAGGAGATTGAACCGGCCGAGATCGTGGCTGCTCTCCGGAAAGGCACCCTCCAGAACAAGGTGGTGCCGGTGCTCCTTGGTTCCGCTTTCAAAAATAAAGGGGTGCAGCGCCTATTGGATGCCGTGATCGATTATCTGCCCTCGCCACTGGATATTGCCGCCGTGGAAGGGATTGATCCACGGAGCGAAAAAATTGTGAGCCGCCCCGTGTCCGACGATGCCCCATTTACGGCGCTGGCGTTCAAAATTATGACCGACCCCTACGTGGGTAAGCTGACCTTCTTCCGGGTGTACAGCGGTGTGGCCAAGGCCGGGTCGTATGTGTACAATGCCAACTCTGGCAAAAAAGAGCGGTTTGGGCGCATTCTTCAAATGCACGCCAACCACCGGGAAGAAATCCCGGATGTATATGCCGGCGATATTGCCGCGGCGGTGGGTCTAAAGCACACCCGAACCGGCGATACGCTGTGCGATCCGGATAAGCCGATTATGCTGGAGCGGATGGAGTTTCCTGAGCCGGTCATCTCGGTGGCTATTGAACCAAAGTCCAAGGCCGATGCCGATAAGCTTTCCGAGGCGCTCTCCAAGCTCAGCGAGGAAGACCCCACCTTTCGGGTTAGCACCGAAGAAGAGACCGGTCAAACGCTCATAAGCGGTATGGGCGAGCTGCATCTGGAGATTATTGTAGATCGGTTGCTGCGGGAGTTCAAGGTTGGAGCCCGCGTTGGACGCCCCCAGGTGGCTTACAAGGAGACGATTACCCAGGCCGTCACTCAGGAAGGCAAGTTTGTGCGCCAGAGCGGTGGGCGCGGCCAGTATGGTCATGTGATCATCGAAATGGAGCCCAACGAAAAGGGTGGCGGGTTTGTCTTTGAAGATAAAATTGTGGGTGGCGTAGTGCCCCGAGAGTTTATTCCCGCGGTAAAGGCCGGGATTGAAGACGCTTTAAAAAATGGGGTGCTGGCCGGCTATCCAGTAGTGGATGTTGTGGCCAGACTGGTGGATGGCTCCTATCACGAAGTGGATAGTAGCGAAATGGCTTTCCGCATCGCCGGGTCGATGGCGGCGAAAGAGGCCATGAAAAAAGCCGGACCCATTCTCCTGGAACCTATTATGGATGTGGAAGTGGTCGTGCCGGAAGAATACATGGGCGATGTGATCGGCGATCTGAATTCGCGGCGGGGCAAGGTGACCGGTATTTTGCCGCGAAAGGATGCTCAGGTGATCGAGGCGTTGGTGCCGCTTGCCGAAATGTTCGGCTACGCCACCACGCTGCGTTCCATTACTCAAGGACGGGCGGTGTACACCATGCAGTTCCACCACTACGACGTGGTGCCCCAGAGCATTGCCGATGAGATTGTGGAAAAAGTTCGTGGGACAAAAAATTAGGAGAAGCCGCTGTGCCAGGTCAGAGTATTCGCATTAAACTGAAAGCTTACGATCATCATTTGATCGATAAATCGGCGGAAAAGATTATTACGACGGCCAAGACGACCGGAGCCCTGATTTCCGGCCCAATTCCTTTGCCCACGAAGCGCAGTGTGTTTACCGTGTTGCGTTCGCCGCATATCGACAAAAAATCGCGCGAGCAGTTCGAGGTGCGGATTCATAAGCGGCTGATTGATATTCACAATGCAACCAATAAGACCATCGACCAATTGATGAAGCTGGAGCTTCCCGCTGGCGTGGACATCGAGATTAAAACTTGAGCCAGGAGCAACGAATTATGAGCGGTTTGTTGGGTAAAAAAATTGGCATGACGCGCATCTTCGACGATGAGGGCAATATGGTGCCGGTTACCGTGGTTCAGGCCGGCCCCTGCTACGTCATCCAGGTAAAAACTCTGGAGCGGGATGGTTATGAGGCCATGCAAATCGGCTTTGATCCCAAAAAAGAAAAACGAACCAATAAGCCTTTGAAGGGGCATTTTGCGAAAGCCAATGTGCCGCCCCTGCGCCGGTTAAAGGAGTTTCCCTTGCCCGAGGATCGCGAAGTGAAGCCGGGCGATGTGCTGACGGTGGAAATGTTTTCCCCGGGAGAGAAGGTAAAGGTGAGTGGCACCAGTAAGGGGCGAGGCTTTGCCGGGGTGGTGAAGCGCCATGGTTTTGGCGGCGGACCCAAGACCCACGGTCAGTCGGATCGCTGGCGAGCTCCGGGCTCGATTGGCCAGAGCTCGTTCCCTTCGCGGGTGTTCAAGGGACTGCGTATGGCCGGCCATATGGGCAATGCACGCGCCACGGTCACTGGATTAACGGTAGTGAAGGTGGATCCGGAAAAAAATCTGCTGTTCATCAAAGGGGCGGTTCCGGGTGCACGAAACAGCTATGTGGAAATCTACAAACGCTAATCGAGAGCTAACGGGCAGGTAGAGAGCTATGGAACTGGAAGTATTAAAAATAGACGGGACGCCCAGCGGCGAAAAGGTTGAGCTGCGGCCGGACGTGTTTGAAATTGAGCCGAACGATCACGTGATTTATCTGGCCGTCAAGGCCTATCTGGCCAATCAGCGCCAGGGGACCCATGCGGTGAAGAATCGTTCTGCGGTTCGTGGCGGTGGTCGGAAGCCGTTCCGCCAGAAGGGAACCGGGCGGGCTCGCCAGGGGACCATCCGCGCACCCCACATGGTGGGCGGCGGCCGAGCTTTTGGCCCCACGCCCAGGGACTATCGCCAGGATTTGCCCAAAAAGGTCCGCAAGCTGGCCCGCAAGTCCGCGCTGGCTCACAAGGCGCGTCGGGGCAAAATTGTGGTGGTGGAGGATTTCTCCTTCGACGAGCCTAAAACCCGTCGCTTCCTGGATGTGTTGCAAAATCTTAACGTAAACGACCGCAAGGTCCTGTTCGTCTCCTCGCAGTACGATTTAAACCTTTTCAAATCCGCAAGAAATGTTCCCTACAAGCAGGTGTTGCCGGCGCCCCAGTTTTCCACCTACGATGTGGTCAACGCCCAGGTGGTGGTGTTTCAAAAAGGCGCGCTGGAAAAAGTGAATGAGGTGCTGGGTTCATGAAAGATCCAAGAGACGTTATTCTGGAACCGATTCTGACCGAAAAGGCGCTTCGTCTCAAGGACGAGCACAATCAGTACGTCTTTAAGGTGGACCGAAACGCCAATAAGATCGAGATTCGTCATGCTCTGGAGAAGCGCTTCGGGGTTAAGGTAAAAAGCGTTCGAGTTGTGAATGTGAAGGGTAAACCCCGCCAGCGTTTTACACGAGCCGGGCGCATTCAGGGTTATACCAGCAGTTACAAAAAGGCAATTGTTACCCTTGAGCCGGATAGCAAGTTCGATTTCCTGGAAAATCTGTAATCGACGGACTGGAGAATAGACGATGGCTTTGAAAAAGTACAAACCCATTACCCCGGGCCTGCGGTTCCGGATCGATTTGCGCAAGGACGAAATCACCGCCGATCGTCCCGAGCCCAGCTTGACCGAAACGCTGCACAAGACCGGCGGACGGAATAATCAGGGGCGGGTTACCGCCTGGCAGCGGGGCGGCGGCCATAAGCGCAAATACCGAATCATCGATTTTAAGCGGGACAAGCGGGACATCCCCGCGGTGGTCAAGACCATCGAATACGATCCCAATCGCAGTGCCAACATTGCCTTGCTGGCTTACGCAGATGGGGAAAAGCGTTACATTCTGGCCCCGGATGGCTTGAAGGTTGGTGACGTGCTGATGGCCGGCGAAAACGTGGAAGTTCGTGTCGGCAATGCCATGCCGCTGGCCAACATCCCGCTGGGAATGGCTGTGCATAATATCGAGCTGGCCCCTGGTAAGGGGGGGCAGGTGGCGCGTAGCGCAGGCACTTCCGCCCAGTTGATGGCGCGGGAAGGCGAATATGCCCTGCTGAAGATGCCTTCCGGAGAGGTGCGCAAATTTAAAGTCACCTGCTACGCTACCATCGGGCAGATCGGGAATATCGATCATTTCAACGTTTCGCTTGGCAAGGCGGGTCGAACCCGCTGGTTGGGACGTCGGCCCCACGTGCGCGGTGTGGCCATGAACCCCATCGATCACCCCATGGGAGGTGGCGAGGGGCGCTCCTCGGGAGGACGGCATCCCTGCTCGCCCTGGGGGCAGCTGGCCAAGGGGCTTAAAACCCGTAAAAAACGTAAACCTTCGGATGCTTTGATTGTTAAACGCAGGAAGTAACAGGGAAAAGACAGATGGCACGTTCGCTGAAAAAAGGTCCATATATCGACCCGAAGCTGTTCAAGAAGATTCAAAAACTGAATGAAAGCGGCCAGAAAAAGGTCATTAAAACCTGGGCGCGGCGCAGTACCATTCCCCCCGAGTTTGTGGGGCATACCATCGCCGTGCACAACGGGATCAAGTTTATTCCCGTGTACATCACCGAAAACATGGTGGGGCATAAGCTGGGAGAGTTTGCGCTGACCCGCACCTTTCGGGGGCACGGGGGAAAGCTGGCCGAGCGCACTTCTCGGATGAAGCGATAAAAAAGGCAGGACGAAACAATGGAAGCGGTTGCAAAAGCCCGGTATGTACGGATTTCGCCGACCAAGGTTCGGCAGGTGCTCAATTTGATCAAGAATAAAAATGTAGAAGAAGCGGCCACCATTTTACATTACACCCCCAAGCGGGCGGCCAAGGTTATCGAGAAAACGCTGCACTCGGCGGTGGCCAACTTCTTCGCTAAAGAAGAAGGCGCCAAAATATCGCCTTCGCAAATTTACATCAAGCATGCGGTGGTGGATGGCGGACCGGCCCTGAGGCGCTTCCGACCCACGTCCATGGGACGCGTGGGGCGCATTCGCCGGCGAACCAGTCACATAACCATCGTGGTGGAAAACAAAGAATAATCAATTTTGGAGGAGTAACGTTTTGGGACAGAAAACCAATCCCATCGGATTCAGGCTGGGCTACATTAAGACCTGGGACTCTCAGTGGTTCGACGAGCGGAATTTTGCGCAGAAGCTGAACGAAGATCTTTTGTTGCGCCGTTACATTCGCAAGCGCGTGCCCGATGGGGCGATCTCCAAAATTGAAATTGAGCGTACGGCCCGGCGAATTCAGATCGGCATCCATACGGCCCGGCCCGGGGTGGTTATCGGCAAGAAGGGGGCCGAAGTGGATAAGCTGAAAGAGGAGTTAAAAAAGCTGGTCAACACAGACATTCAGATCAATATTTCTGAGATCAAGCACCCGGAGCTGGATGCGTTTCTGGTGGCGCAAAACATTGCCCGACAGCTGGAAGGCAAGGTCTCATCTCGCCGGGCCATGAAGCGGGCCATTACCTCGGCCATGCGCCTGGGTGCCGAAGGGATTAAAATTCACGTGGCTGGTCGATTGGGTGGCGCCGAAATGGCGCGCCGGGAAACCTATAAAGAGGGACGGATTCCGCTACAAACTTTGCGTGCCGATATCGACTATGCCATGGCCACAGCTATTACGACTCATGGTTGCATCGGTGTGAAAGTCTGGATTTTTAAGGGCAATGTAATCGGAAAGAAATCGTAGGGAGAGCGCAATCATGTTGATGCCTAAACGGGTTAAATATCGCAAACAACATCGAGGCCGCATGAAGGGTGTGGCTAACCGGGGCAATAAAGTGTCCTTCGGCCAGTACGGATTGAAGGCCCTGGAGCCGCACTGGATTACCAGCCGGCAAATTGAGGCCGCGCGTGTGGCCATTACCCGATATATTAAGCGTGGTGGCAAAGTCTGGATTCGGATTTTCCCCGACAAGCCAGTAACCAAAAAGCCGGCTGAAACCCGAATGGGTAAGGGAAAAGGCTCTCCCGAATTCTGGGTGGCGGTGGTCAAGCCTGGTCGCATTCTCTTCGAGTTGGAAGGGGTGCCCGAGGAGGTGGCTCGGGAAGCCATGCGCCTGGCCTCGCACAAATTACCCATTAAAACCAAGTTTGTTGTACGCGGCGAAGTTGGGGAGTAACGTGCCATGAGAATATCGGAACTGAGAACGTTGCCAGTCGAGGAATTGCGAGCCCGACTGGATGATTTGAAAGACGAACTGGCCAATCTGCGCATCCAGAAGGCCACCCATCAGTTGGTGAATCCCAGCCGTATTCGCGAAGTCAAACGGGACATCGCCCGCATCCATACCCTGCTGCGCGAATACGAACTGGGGATCTCGAAACCAAAATTAGAAAGCAAAGAATAGGTAGTGGGTTATGGAAAACCGTGGGATCAGAAAAACGCGCGTGGGCGTGGTGGTCAGCGACAAAATGGACAAGACGGTGGTGGTGGCGGTCGAGCGGTTGGTCCAGCATCCACTGTACAAGAAATACATTCGCAAGACCACCAAGTTTAAAGCGCACGACGAGAAAAACGAGGCCCAGGTGGGCGATAAGGTTCGCATTATGGAAACCCGGCCATTGAGCAAGACCAAACGATGGCGCGTGGTGGAAATCCTGGAAAAAGTTAAATAAGCATCGGATCCGGGGGTTGAAATGATACAGGAATATACCAGACTGAACGTTGCGGATAACTCGGGTGCCAAAAAGGTGATGTGTATTCGGGTGCTGGGCGGTACCGGCAAGCGCTATGGCACCGTGGGCGACATTATTGTCGTTTCGGTGAAGAGTGCCATTCCTAATGCACCGGTTAAAAAGGGCGATGTCTCCCGGGCGGTGATTGTTCGCACTAAAAAAGAAGTGCGCCGCAAGGACGGCACCTATATCCGCTTTGATGAAAATGCGGCCGTGTTGCTGGATAATCAGGGCGAGCCCCGGGGAACCCGTATTTTTGGGCCAGTGGCCCGGGAACTGCGCGATAAGGACTTCATGAAAATTATTTCGCTGGCCCCCGAGGTACTTTAAGGTTGAGGAATTGAGCAATGAGAAAAATTGTCAAAAACGACACGGTTCTGGTCCGCACGGGCGATTACAAGGGGCGTCGCGGGCGGGTCCTGAAGGTGTTTCCGGACAAAAACCGGATTATTGTGGAAGGGGTAAACCTGATCAAACGCCATTCCCGCCCCACCCAGCAATTGCCCCAGGGCGGCATTGTGGAAAAGGAAGCGCCCATCCATGCTTCCAATGTGCTGGTGATCTGTCCCAAATGCAATCGCCCCACGCGGGTGGGCATTCGCAAACTGGAGGATGGCTCCAAGGCGCGGTTCTGTAAGCACGTGGATTGTGGAGAAATTATTTAAGACGGGATGTTAGACCATGGCAGAAAAAACCAAAAAGACAAAAACCAAAACCAAAGCCAAGGCCGAGGCGAAAGCGAAAAAGCCGGCTGCTTCCACAAACGGTGAGTATGTACCCCGTTTGTTGAAGCAGTACCGGGAGGAAGTGGTGCCGGCTTTGATGAAGCGCTTTGGTTACAAAAATATTATGCAGGTACCTCGCCTGGAAAAGATTTGCCTGAACATGGGTGTCGGCGAGGCCGTTCAGGATCCCAAGGAGCTGGATCGTGCGATGGAAGACCTGGCCGTCATCAGTGGCCAGCATCCGGCCGTGACGGCGGCTAAAAAATCGATCAGTAACTTCAAGTTGCGCGCCGGCATGAAAATCGGTTGCCGGGTGACCCTGCGAGGGGTGCGCATGTACGAGTTTCTGGATCGCTTCATCTCGCTGGCCATCCCCCGGATTCGCGACTTCCGGGGGCTGCCCGATCGCTCTTTCGATGGCCGCGGGAATTACTCCATCGGGATCCGCGAACAAATTATCTTCCCGGAAATTAATGTGGACAAAATCGATAAAATTCGCGGTCTGGATGTTACCCTGGTAACCTCCACCGATAACGACGAAGAAGCCTACGAATTGTTAAAGGCATTGGGTATGCCTTTTCGGAACAAATAAAGGGAGACGGAACCTTGGCTCGTAAAGCACTGATTGCCAAAGCAAAAAAACCGCAAAAGTTTAAAGTTCGGCAGTACAATCGCTGCGAGCGATGTGGACGGCCGAGGGCCTATTACCGAAAATTCGGTCTGTGCCGCATCTGCTTGCGGGAACTGGCCAATAAAGGTGAGATTCCTGGCGTCGTCAAAGCCAGTTGGTAAACTTCGGGAGAGAAGCATATGTCGATGACAGATCCAATCGCGGATTTTCTGACGCGAATTCGTAACGCCCTGAAAGCCGGACATCGATTTGTGGATATTCCGGCCTCCAATTTAAAGAAACAGATGGCGCAAATTTTGTACGAACAGGGCTTTATTAAAAACTACATCGTGATTGAAGATAATCGGCAGGGCATGTTGCGGATTTTTTTAAAGTACGATCCTTCCGGCCGGCCGGTCATCCATGAGCTGAAGCGTGTCAGCCGGCCCGGACGCCGCTACTATGTGGATGTCAATAACCTGCCCCGGGTCAAAAACAACATGGGTATTGCCATTATCAGCACCTCCCGGGGGATTATGACCGAGCGCAAGGCGCGCCGGGAACGGGTTGGCGGCGAAGTGCTCTGCTATATCTGGTAAGATGCTTAGATAACTAAAGGAGCGTAACGGTGTCTCGTATTGGACGGTTACCTGTACAAATTCCGGATAAAGTTGAAGTCAAGGTGGAAGACGGCCTGGTTCGGGTGAAAGGGCCGAAAGGGGAGCTGCAGCAACGCATCGATCCCCGGCTCGAGGTAAAAATTGAGGGCAATCTGCTGACCGTGTCGCGTCCATCGGACGAACGGACCCTGCGAGCGCAGCACGGCCTGGCCCGAACCCTGATAAACAACATGGTAGTGGGCGTCTCTCAGGGATTTAGCAAATCCCTGGAAATACAGGGGGTTGGCTACAAGGCCGAGAAGAAAGGCAAAGGGCTGCTGCTGGCCCTGGGATACAGCCACCCGATTTACTTTGTTCCCCCGGAGGGGATTCAGGTAGAGGTTCAGGGACCGACCAAGGTGGTGGTTTCCGGAATCGATAAGGCGCTGGTTGGTCAGGTAGCGGCCAAGATCCGCTCCTTCCGTCCCCCGGAACCCTACAAGGGCAAAGGGATTCGCTATGAGGGCGAACAAATTCGCCGCAAGGCTGGTAAGGCCGGTTAATAAGAATTGAGTTGAACCAAAACCAATGTTGAAGCGAGCGATGGCTAAGAAAAAAATACGTCGGAAGAAAAAAGTTGTGGGCACGCCGGAACGCCCCAGGCTGGTGGTTTACCGGAGCTTGAAGTACATCTACGGCCAGTTGGTGGACGACACCTCGCGCAAAACGTTGATCGGGGTTTCCAACCTGACTCCGGAGCTGCGCGAACAGGTGGCCAAAGCCGGATCGAAGGTGGAAGCCAGCCGAATTGTGGGCGCCTACATGGCTAAAAAAGCCCAGGAAATGAATATCAAACGCATTGTGTTCGATCGTAACGGCTACAAATATCACGGGCGTGTGCGTGCCTTTGCCGAAGGGGCTCGTGAAGGTGGATTGGAATTCTAACAGAGGTGAGGCGAAAGTGACCGAGCGAATTAATCCGCACGAATTAGAATTACAGGAAAAGGTGGTCTATGTAAACCGCGTGGCCAAAGTAGTGAAAGGTGGTCGCCGGTTTAGCTTCAGTGCTATTGTTGTGGTGGGCGATGGGAAAGGCCATGTGGGTGTTGGCCTGGGCAAGGCCAAGGAAGTGGTCAGTGCCATTGCCAAAGCCACCGAAAAAGCCAAGAAGGAACTCGTCCGCATCCAGTTAGTGGGCGGGACCATTCCGTACGAGGTGTACGGTAAATTTGGCGCGGGCAAAGTGATTTTGAAACCGGCCTCCCCGGGTACTGGGGTCATTGCCGGCGGGCCGGTGCGTGCCATCTGCGAGGCGGTGGGGATTCGCGACATTCTGACCAAAATTCTGGGTTCGTCCAATCCCCATAATGTGGTAAAGGCCACGCTGGCTGCCCTGGAAAAATTGCAGGATCCGGCTACCATTGCCCGCCAGCGGGGATTAACCCTTAAGGAATTGTTCAGAGGCTAAACACGCGGATTGGAAGTCATGGCGAAAAAGGAAAAGATGTTAAAGATTACCCAGGTGCGCAGTTTAATAGACCAGAAGCCCAAGCACAGGAAAACCATCGAAGCGCTGGGGCTGAAACGGATTCGGCACACCGTGGTGAAAAAGGACACCCCCCAGATTCGCGGGATGATTCGCAAGGTGTCCCATCTGGTGTCGGTGGAAGAGATTGATTAAGGAAGTGGAGAACGGATCATGGATTTAGGGTCGTTGAAGAAGGCGCCGGGTTCCACCCGGAAAAATAAACGGATCGGCCGGGGCCAGGGCAGCGGACAGGGGTGCACCGCCGGCCGAGGAACCAAAGGGCAGCGCTCCCGTTCCGGCTCCAAGCAAAGGGCCTGGTTCGAAGGCGGTCAGATGCCGATTCAGCGCCGTTTGCCCAAATTCGGTTTCCATCGCTACAATCGGGTGGAATTTCAGGTGGTAAACGTGCGGGATCTGGAACGGGTGGCCGATCAGCCGGAAATTACCCCCGAGGTCCTGCAGCAGGCCGGCCTGATTCGCAAAAAGGAGCTGCCGGTAAAAATTCTGGGCGATGGTGAGCTGACCAAAAAGGTGAGCGTCAAGGTCCATGCGGTCAGTAAAAGTGCCAGGGAAAAGATCGAAAAGTTAGGAGGCACCGTCTCGCTGCTATGATCGAAACCTTTCGCAACATTTTCAAGATTCACGATCTTCGAAAGCGAATTACCTTTACCATCCTAATCCTGGCCCTGGAGCGGGTGGGTACCCATATCGTTACCCCCGGGATCAATACCCAGGTGCTGGCTGCTGGATGGCAGAGCCTGTCGGGAACCCTGTTTGGTCTGTACGATTTGTTTGCCGGCGGGGCGTTCCGCAAGGCCGCCGTCTTTGGCCTGGGCATCATGCCATACATCAGCGCCTCCATTATTTTGCAGTTGCTGGGTGCGGTGGTGCCCTATTTCCAGCGCCTGCAAAAGGAAGGTGAGGAAGGGCGAAAGAAAATCATTCAATACACCCGCTACGGTACTTTATTAATTTCGGCCATGCAATCCTTTGGCGTGGCCATTTTCCTGGAAAACATTACCTTCCAGGGGGCTTCGGCCGTTTTTAATCCCGGCATGGGCTTTCGTCTGCTGACCATGATTGCCATGACCTCGGGAACCATGCTCATCATGTGGATGGGCGAACTCATCGATGATCGGGGCATCGGCAATGGCATTTCTTTGATCATTTTTGTCGGCATCATCGCGGCATTCCCTAATGCGCTGTTTCAGGAATGGATCGAGTTCACCAGTGGCAATCGCCAGTTGCTGACCGAATTGTTCTTAATTGCCCTCGGTTTCGGCATTATTGCCTTTGTGGTGTTGCTGACCGTGGCCACGCGAAAAATTCCGGTTCAATACGCCAAGCGCGTGGTAGGGCGCCGGGTGATGGGAGGCGTCAGCACGCACGTACCCCTGCGGGTAAATGCTGCCGGGGTGATGCCCATTATTTTCGCACAGGCCATCATGTTTGTACCCAATACGCTGTTCAGCTTTTTCCCGGATAGCGATTTGATGTTCACCCTGCGCGGATATTTTTCCATCGATTCGGCGTTCTACTGGTTTGTGTACGCCGTGCTGATCATCTTTTTCACCTACTTCTACACCGCCATTGTGCTGAATCCGGTCGAAGTGGCGGACAATTTGAAGAAGCACGGCGGGTTTATTCCCGGTGTGCGGCCCGGTAAGAAGACGGCCGAATATCTGGATTCGATTTTGACTAAAATTACTTTGCCCGGGTCCATTGCCCTGGCCCTGGTCGCCATTATTCCCTACATGCTGGTCAAAGCGTTTAACGTATCCTACAACTACGCCTCCTTTTTTGGCGGCACGGGGCTGTTGATCATTGTAGGGGTGGCGCTGGACACCATTCAGCAAATCGAATCGCATCTGTACATGCGCCATTACGAGGGTTTTATGCGAAGCGGGCGTGTCCGCGGGCGTCGAATGTGATATGATCACCATTAAGACCGATCGGGAACTGGAGCTGATGCGAATCAGCTCTCGCATAGTCGGTGAAACCTTTGAGTATGTTCGCTCTTTGATAAAACCCGGTGTCACGACTCAGCAACTGGATGAGAAAATCGAGTCGTTCATCGTTCGGCAGGGAGCCCGGCCGGCGTTTAAAGGGCTGTACGGATTTCCGGCCAGTGCCTGCATTTCCATCGACGAGGAAGTGGTCCATGGGATTCCTTCCCGGGGACGGGTGCTGGAGGAAGGGCAACTGGTGAGTGTGGATATTGGTGTGGAGTATCGGGGCTACTACGGGGATGCTGCTTTCACCTTTCCTGTGGGAGAGGTCGAGGAAACCAAGCGCCGGTTGATGGAGGTGACCTGGGAATCGCTGTTTGTGGGTATCGAGAAAGCGGTGGCCGGAAACAGAGTGCAGGACATTTCGGCAAGCATTCAGCAGTTTGTGGAAGCCCGGGGTTTCAATGTGGTGCGCAATTTGACCGGGCATGGCATTGGCCGGGCCCTGCACGAGGATCCGCAGGTTCCCAATTACGGGAAGCCGGGCCGTGGCCCTCAGTTGAGAGCCGGAATGACCCTGGCCATCGAGCCCATGGTTAATGCTGGCACGGCGCAGGTGTTCGAACTGAGCGATGGCTGGACGATCGTTACCGCGGACCGGCGGCCTTCGGCTCATTACGAGCATACGGTGCTGATTACCGACGGTGAACCGGAAATTTTAACCAAACATTCGTTAAATCCACTGGAATAGCTGTGGCCAAAGAAAAAGCAATTGTCGTTGACGGAATTATTAAGGAAACACTGCCCAACGCCACCTTTCGGGTGGAACTGGAAAACGGCCATGAGGTTCTGGCCCATGTGTCCGGGAAGATGCGGATGCACTACATTAAAATTTTACCCGGCGACAAAGTCAAACTGGAACTATCGCCCTACGACCTTAGTCGTGGGCGGATTATCTATCGGTACAAATAACCGGATGAGGGGATCATGAAAGTTCAGGCATCGGTTAAACGGCGCTGCGACCATTGCAAAATAATTCGGCGAAAAGGGGTGGTGCGTGTCATTTGCAAGCGCAACCCACGGCATAAGCAGCGTCAGGGATAACTAAAGGGTAACGTAAGGAGGTTGTTTTGGCACGCATCGTAGGTGTTGATTTACCAAAGAACAAACCGGTGGGCATTGCCCTCACCTATATTTTCGGTATCGGACGCACCTCTGCGCTGAAGATCTGTCAGGATACCGGTGTGGATCCCATGAAGCGGGTGCATGCGCTGGATGACGACGAAATTCGCAAAATCCGGGAAGTGATTCAGCAAAACTACAAGGTGGAGGGTGCGCTGAAGGCCGAAATCAACATGAACATCAAGCGGTTGATCGACATCAACTGCTACCGGGGGATTCGTCACAAGATGGGCTTACCGGTACGCGGCCAGCGAACCCACACCAATGCCCGGACCCGCAAAGGGCGACGGCGCAGTGTGGGCAAGGCCAAGCGGTAATTAGAAAACACAGACCGAAGGAGGAGTATCGTTGGCACGACGCAGACCGACAACGCGGAAGAAAAAAATTCAGGTGGACGCCCACGGGGTGGCCCACATTAAATCGTCCTTTAACAATACCATTGTGACCATCACGGATTTGAAAGGGAACGTGATTACCTGGGCCAGTGCAGGCAAGGTAGGGTTTAAAGGGTCGCGCAAAAGCACCCCGTTTGCCGCACAGCTGGCTGCGGAAACCGCAGCCAAAGAAGCCATGGATCTGGGGCTCCGCCAGGTGGATGTGGAAGTGAAG
>RFHE01000222.1 GCA_003696445.1 Calditrichota bacterium
ACCCTGGCTGGCGGTGGGATTTACCGTGCTCCTGACCTGGGTGAACACCCGGGGCATTCGGGCGGGCAGCCGCCTGCAAAACTGGGTAACCGTGCTGGGCATCGGGCTTCTATTTGCCTTTGTGGGACTGGGTTTTGCCTCCGGCAAGGGTAGCCTGGAGCACTTTACTCCCTTTACCAGCAGCCAGCCCTGGACGCAGCAGCTGACGCTGCTGGGTGTAGCTCTGGTGGGCATCCTGTTCACCTATACCGGTTGGACCACCGTGGTTTACATTGCCGGAGAGGTGGCCAACCCCCACCGTACCCTGCCCCGGGCCATGGGCGGCGGGGTGGCTCTGGTTACCCTGCTCTACCTGCTGATGAACGCCGTTTATCTGTACGCCCTGCCGCTGCCGGAAATGAAGGGCATTGTGGACATCGGATACCGCACCATGCAGATTTTGCTGGGAGGCAATACCGGCCTGTTCTTCGCCGTGCTGATTATGGTTCAAATTCTCAGCTCGCTGAATTCCACCATTCTTTCCGGAGCCCGGATTTACTTTGCCATGGCCCGGGAGGGGCGTTTTTTTGCGCCGGCGGGGAAGCTCAACGCACGCAACGTGCCGGCCACCTCGCTATGGCTCCAGGCCCTGTGGAGCGCTGTGCTCATCTTCAGCGGCGGCTTTAACGCCCTGCTCTCCTACACCGTGTTTGTCATTGTGCTCTTCTCCTTTCTGAGCGGGCTGGCCCTGTTCGTGCTCCGCCGCCGGGAATCCGGCCACCCGCCAGTGTATCGCGTGTGGGGATACCCACTGGTTCCGCTATTTTACCTGCTCATGTCCGCCTATGTGATGCTCAACACCCTGATCCACCGCCCGTTGCAATCCCTACTGGGCCTGGGCATTGTGCTCTCCGGTCTTCCCTTCTACCTGCACTGGAAACGCTCAGGAACCCACTAAACTTGTTTTTGGGGGAACGAATGCGGTCCTGCGGTTCGTATATTTTGAGTTTGTAATTGGCGGAACAGATGAATTAAAAACAGGGAAGCGTTCAGAAATTGAAGAAAAGAACCGACAGGAGCGGAAAATCGGCCCGAGCCGGCCGAGCCGTTCCTTTTCGCCTAAAAATTGAAGAGCTCAGCGAGTCCGGCCACGGGCTGGGCTTTTACAAAAAGCGAACCATTCGGGTACCCAAAACCCTGCCTGGCGAGGAAGTGGAGGTGGTTTACCGCTCGGAGAATCCCCCGCGTGCCCGGATCGAACTGAAACGGATTCTGCACCCATCTCCACACCGCCAGAATCCGCCCTGTCGCTATTTTGAGGACTGTGGCGGATGCCACCTGCAGCATCTGGCTTACCCGGAACAATTGCGCTTTAAACGGCAGATCGTGCAGCGCCATTTCCTGGAACATCCCGGGCTGCGGCCGGTAACCATCCACCCAGTGGAAGGCATGCCCAATCCCTTCTATTACCGAAATAAATGCCAGATGCCGTTCCGCTTCCAGGAAGGGCAAGTGGTGTACGGCCTTTACCAGGCAGGCACCCACCAGCTGGTTGCCCTGGACGAATGTCTGGTGGAGAACCGGGACGCCAATCAGGCACTGCGTGTGGTGCGGGACTGGATGCGCCGCTTTCGGATTCTGCCTTACGACGAGCGCAGCGGCGAAGGGGTGGTGCGGCACCTGCTGGTGCGCAAAGGCATGTTTACCAACCAGGTAATGGTGGTGCTGGTGGTGGCCCGGGAAGAGGTGCCCCACTGGCAGGAGCTGCTGCGCGACCTGAAGGCCGGAGTGCCCTCCCTGCGCAGCTTCCAGTTCAACATCAACACCGGGCAGACCAATCGTATTCTGGGTGAGCGTACCCTGCCGGTCTGGGGGGAAGCCTGCATCGAGGAGCAACTGGGCACGCTGAAATTCCGCATTTACCTGGACACCTTCTTTCAGATCAATAGCGTCCAGACGGTGAAGATTCTGGAGCGCCTGCAGAGCCGGCTTCAGGCGCCACCGGAGGCGCATCTGCTGGACCTGTATGCCGGGGTGGGGATTTTGTCCCTTTCGCTGGCCCGGCAGGTAGCCGCGGTGACCGGGGTGGAACTTGTGCCGGCCGCCGTCCAGGCTGCCCGGCAAAACGCCCTGGACAACGGCATTACCAACGCCCGCTTTATCTGCGGGGATGCCGCACAGGTGGCCGGTGAATTGCTAGCCGAAAATCGACCGGCCGATATTTGCCTGCTGAATCCGCCACGAAAAGGCGTGGAACCGGCGGTGCTGGAAGCGATCGGCAAAATGCGGCCGGAGCAGATCGCCTACCTTTCCTGCCATCCCCGTTCGTTGGCCCGGGACTTGAGCCAACTGGTGGAGATGGGCTACCGCTGCGAGGACGTGTTTCTCTACGACATGTTTCCGCAAACCTATCACGTGGAATCGCTGGCGTTTTTGCGCCGGCAGTAAAAGGGATCAACACCCCGGCGGGTGGACATCCTGATTGGGTGCGAGAGGCAGAGGGTCCGCTACCGGAAGTTGGGGTATTTCTGGATCAAATAGCGCTGTTCCTTGATGATGCGGGCCAGGGGAATTTCCCCACTCAAAAAAATGGCGATCGCATTGGGTTCGACGCGCACAACCTTGCCGTTCACGAAAATCTGCTCGCCATCGTGAAATTCAATACGGGCGGCCAGGCGCACGTTGAACGGTAGCCCTTCTTCGCTCCTGTAGGCGAAGCGCACCCCTTTTTCGCAGATATCAATGACCGGGTAGGGCTGATTTTTGATGAAAATTTTCGGCCGATCCAGGATGGGATAAACCACACGATAATAAGCCCGCCGCTGGGGGAGTGTTTCGGTCTGTGGCGTCCTGCCTGTCATGCTGTTCCTCGCAAAAACGTTGCGGGCGCCAGGCGCCCTGCTGCCCAAGGTTTAAATCCATTGCCACTTCCGGTATGAACACATATTCGGTGTTCGAGGCGGTAACTGTAGGCAAAAGCAAAAAAAATCCCCTGGAACCGCGCAGCGGCCAGCCGTGCCGGTTTCGATGACCCGCATGGCCTGCCACTTTCCGGTGCGAAAGCGGGCGTAATAGGTCAGGCCCAGGGCACACACGTAGAGGGTGGCAAAGCTCCACAGGGCGTAAATGTTGCCGTGAAAGAAGTAAACAATCAGCGTGCAGGGAACGGCCATGGTCACCAGGGCCAGGATGAGGTTGGCCAGGGCCACAAACCGGGTGTCGCCGGCCCCTTTCAGGGCCCCGGAGAAGACCATGTTGGCCGCATCGAACAGCGAATAGAGGGCGACAAATTTCAACAGGTTGGCTGCCAGGTGGGCTACCGGACCAAAGGAATCGGCGGAAGCCTGCCAGCCGAAGGGGGCCAGAAATAGTTCGGGCAGGAAGGCGTACCCACAGGCTAGCAGGGTAAAATAGGCCAGCGCCAGGTGGAAGGCCGACCAGGTGGTTTGCCGGGCCAGTTCCGGCTGGTTTCGGCCCAGCCGCTGCCCCACCAGCACTGAGACGGCAATGGTCATGCCGAACATTGGCAGAAAGGCCAGCGAATTGATGTTGAAGGCGATGTTGGTGGCGGCCAGTTCCATCACCCCCAGGCGGCCGACCAGCAGAACAAACAGGGTAAACACGGAAACTTCCAGCAAGAATTGTACCCCGGTTGGCATGCCGTAAGCAATCAATCGCCGCAGGAGTGGAGCTTCCCAGCCGCGGGCGCTGGTGGTGGCAAACGCCCGGCGATGCTTTTTCCGGAAGACCAGCATCAGGAAGAGTCCCACTGCAGCCAGGGCGGCCAGATCGGAGGCGATGCCGGCCCCGGCAATGCCCAGTTCAGGGAATCCCCCTCGACCGAAAATGAGCAGGTAATCCAGACCGATGTTGACGGCGGTGGCGGCGGTGTTGACCCACATGACCGTCCAGGTTTTGCCCAGCCCGCTGAAAAATCCGCTCAGGGCATTGCTGAGTACCACCGCCGGGGCACCCAGCATGAGGATGCGAAAGTAGCGCCCTTCCTGTGCGGCCAGGGCAGGAGCATGGCCCAGCCAGAGGAAAAAGCCATCCCCGATCAGGAGGGCCAAGTACATGATCGGCGTGGCCAGCAAACTGAAATAAATGCCCTGCCACACCACCGCCCCGATGCGCGCATACTGGCCCGCCCCGTAGTACTGGGCAACAAAGGTATTCACGTAACCGGCGGTACCCACAAACAGGCCGATGACGGTCCAGTTGAGCATGGCCGCCGGCATGGCTGCCGCAATGGCCTCGGCGCTGTACCAGGTCAGGAACATGCGGTCGACAAAATGCTGGATGGTCCACGAACCGGTGCTCAGGATGAGCGGCACGGCCATGCCCAGCACTTCCCGGTAGCCGCCGGGTCGGTTCCAGTGGCGCACAATCCAGTCCATCGCCGCTAAAGGGTCCAAATTTCGTGTGCGTTTTCGGTTTGTTAGCCGGTCAATTTAACCGCAGCATTGCTGGAAATTTTCCTGGAAAGGAAAAAATCGATCGCCATCCTGCCAGGGCACGACACTCTAAGAAAATCTCTGGTGGCAAAAACAGCCGGGGAGCCATGCGGACGGATACGGATTTTGGAACGGAGGCACTCGCCGAGGAATGTCCTGTCTAGCAAGCTTGGCCCTTTTCTGGGTTCTACAGGTTACCCTGCTACAGGTACTGGAACACACGTTATCCTGAGCGGAGCCCCGCGCGAGCGGGGCGAGTCGAGACATCTCTCCTGAGATTTCGTCATTCCGCTCGTCCCCCCAGAGGCGGGACTCGCTTCAGTCGAAATGACAAGGGGTTATCGTTCCTTTCTCACCGGGCTGGAGCTGTGGTGTTCATGCGTAAACCTTTTCTCGTTCCACGGCTCTTCTGTGTAATGTCCGT
This sequence comes from Calditrichota bacterium, assembly GCA_003696445.1. Classification (GTDB taxonomy): domain Bacteria; phylum Calditrichota; class Calditrichia; order RBG-13-44-9; family J042; genus J042. The sequence continues at coordinate 4,858 of RFHE01000222.1, forward strand.
TTCTGGCAGGATCCGCCACCCTTCAAAGAATCGCAGCAGAGCTGCACGAAAAGACAGGTTCCAGCGCAGAGCACTGGAACCAGATGAGCGCAGTGCGTACAAGCGTGTGGCCTGCGACTAGCGACCCACCGGCACGATTGGAAAAAAGAGACCCCTCGACTCCGTCCTGCTGGCGCGGGACTCCGCTCGGGGTGACACGTGCCGCGGCACGGGGGGTGCTTGAAATCCAAAGAGTAAGTGCATTCCTCATGTCACCTCGACCGAAGCGAGCCCCCGACTTTTCGGGGCGAGCGGAGTGGAGAGGTCTCTTTTTTCTAAAAATGAGATCCCTCGACTCCGCGCCTCCCGACGGTCGGCGCTGCGCTCGGGATGACCGATACTATGTTGTTCCCGCACATCAAGGTGTTTCTTAACCTGAACATTTGCACTGTTTTTTCCGCGAAAATCCGCGTGAATCCGCGGCTGCTTTTTTCTCGTTCCACGGCACTGCTGTGGAACGTACGGTTCCGGGAGGCTCCGCTTCCTGTACTGGAACCAGATGATATTTTTAGCCGCGGATGTACGCGGATTGAAACGGATTTTGGAAGGAAAAACACTCGCCAGGAAGTGTCATGTCGAGCGACCCCGATTGATGGGGGAGTTGAGCCATCTCGGAGGGTTCTCCGTTGCGCTCCTTCTGCAAGGGCAGGACTCGCTTCAACTGAAAATGGCCCGGGAAGCCAGAGTTTCACAAAGTGACATTTTTCCCGAATGACCTACAAAAAGGGTTCATTGAAAACCATACCTGCAAGCTAAAGCTTGCGCTACGTTTCCGCGAAAATCCGCGCAAATCCGCGGTTGGTTTTAAAAAGCTCTTTGGGCCGCGGATACACGCG
>RFHE01000223.1 GCA_003696445.1 Calditrichota bacterium
GGAAGTGGGACGAAGGTGCCCGGCCCTCGCCGGAATGGCTGAAAGCATTTCCTCCCGCTCCGGCGCTGCCCTGAACGGTGGTTTGAGCCCGCCGCCTTTCCGCCGGATGCGTTCAAACCATATCTTGCAAAGCCAGGGGCGCATCTGTAACTTGCACCTTCAAGTTTCCTGAACGGTGACTGTGGAGCGACAACAGCGATGAAGACCGAGACCCCTCTGATCGACAATTTTGGCCGTCCCCTCAATTACCTGCGGCTGGCGGTTACCGACCGCTGCAACCTGCGCTGCCTGTACTGCATGCCGGCAGGGGGCATAGAGTACATTCCCCAGTCGGAAATTTTGACTTACGAGGAAATGGAGCGTCTGGTGCGCCTGGTGGTGCGGCTGGGCGTTCGCAAGCTGCGCATCACCGGGGGGGAGCCCTTTGTGCGCCGCAACATCATGGGGTTTCTGCGCCGGGTCGCCGGGATCCCCGGACTGGAAGAAATTCACATGACCACCAACGGGGTGCTCACCGCTCCGTTTGTTCCCGAACTGAAGCGCATCGGGATCTGCGGCATTAACCTGAGCCTGGATGCTGTGGACCGAGAGGCTTTTCGGCGGGTAACCCGCCGGGATGAATTCGAGCGGGTCTGGGCCTCCTTTCAGGCCATTCTGGCCCACGGCATTCGCCTGAAGATCAATGCGGTCATTCAACAGGGAATGAACGAAGATCAGATTGTGCCGCTGGCCCGCCTGGCTCGGGACTACCCGGTGGCGGTTCGGTTCATCGAAGAGATGCCCTTCAACGGTTCCAGCGCATCCCATGGCCGGCAGCACTGGGACTACGCCCGTCTTCTGGCCGAGTTGCAGCGCGCCTTTCCCGATTTGAAGCCCCTGCCGGGCAAACCCCACACGACGGCCAGGGAGTTTTCCGTTCCCGGGTTTCAGGGCACCCTGGGCATCATCGCCGGCTACAGCCGCCTGTTCTGCGACGAATGCAACCGGATGCGCATCACCGCCCGAGGCTTGCTGAAGCTGTGTCTTTACGACACCGGGATGTTGAATCTGAAGGAAATGCTGCGCAGCGGCGCCGGAGACGATCAACTGGAAGCAGCCATCCGCCGGTGCGCCGGCCGGCGGTTTGCCAATGGCTTTCAGGCAGAAGCCCACGCCCGCAAGGCCAATCCCGCCTACGAATCCATGTCCGAAATCGGCGGCTGAGCCCCTTTGCCCGCACCTCAAAAGCCGTGCGCGTTCAGCCATTCCTCGGCCAGTTTGCGCGCCCGCTCCAGCCGCACATCGTGCCGGTAATTCATGGTTGTAATCTCGTCCGCGGTAATTCTGCCGGCAATTTTATTTAAGATGGATGCAATCTGAGGGAACCGATCCAGCACGGCCTTCCGGTAAGTTGGGGTGGGATTGTACACGGGAAAGTAATGCCGATCGTCGCGCAGGCGGATCAGGTGCAGGGCGGCAATGCGTCCGTCGGTGCTGTAGCCGATGGCGGCCTCCACGCTGCCCTGATCGAGTGCCTGGTACACCAGCCCGGGATCCATCTGCACGATTTCCAGATTGGGCAGGCTATCCAGGCCGTAGGAGTGGAGCAGGCCGGCCAGCCCATCCGGGCGGGCGGCAAACTCGTGGTCTGCCGCCAGGCGAAAGGACCGGCCCCCGGCCAGGTAGGCGGCCAGATCGGAAATGGAAGCCAGGCCCAGCCGCCGGGCCGCTTCGGCCTTCATCAGCAGGGTGTAGGTGTTGTTGATGCCGGACCAGGGGTGCAACCAGACGATCTGATGGTGCCGGGCATCCCACCTCTGAATGGTTCGGTAACCCAGCGCAGGGTCGGTGAGCACCGTACGGTCCTGCAGGCCCATGAAATTCACCAGTGCGGTGCCGGTGTATTCCAGATAGCCGTCAATTTCGCCGGCCAGCAGGGCCTGGCGGACAATCAGCGTGGGGCCGGTTTCAATCCGGTCCTCCACCTTCAGGCCGGCGCGTTGCAGGGCCACCAGCTGAATGTAGCCCAGAATGGCTCCCTCGGTGTCCATTTTGGAGCCGATGACCACCACGTCCGGGGGATTGGGCGCGCAGGAGCACAGGGCAAGGCAGAGCAGTGCCATCAAGCCACCGATTTTGAAGCCGCGCAGCCTCATCTCGCAGCCATCCTCCGCGGAAACAGCCGTTTTTGCAGGAGGGCGAAGAGCAGCTCCAGCAGAAGGGCCATCAGGGCGGTGGGCAGGGCACCGGCCAGCAGCAGGGTGGTGTTACCGGTGGCAATGCCCTGAAAGATGAGCGTTCCCAGGCAATCCGCCCCGATTGCGGCGGCCAGGGCGGCGGTGCCTACATTGAACACCACCGCGGTGCGCAGCCCGGCCAGCAAGGCCGGCCAGGACAGGGGCAGTTCCACCTGCCACCAGATCTGCCGCTCGGCCAGCCCCAGGGCTTCGGCGGAGCGGCGCACCGCGGAAGGCACCTGCCCGATTCCGGTGAGCGCATTGCTGAACAGGGGCAGCAGGGCGTAGGCCACCAGGGCGGTTAGGGCCGGCCACCAGCCGATCCCCTCGCCGAGCCAGGCCCACAGGGCGCTGGCAAAACCGATCAGCGCCAGCCCGGGTACCGTTTGCAGCACGTTCACCACATCCAGCACGTTCCGGGCGTAGCGCTGCCAGCGCGGCCGGGTGAGTGCCACCGCCAGCGGCACCGCCACCGCTGCGGCCAGAAAAACGCTCATCGCCACCAGCCCCAGGTGCAGGAGGCTCAACCGGAGCAGCAGGCCGCTGTTTTCTGAGATCCAGCCGGCCAGCGCATTCATCGGGGCGCCTCCGGAGGATTGAGTTCGCGCAACGCCTGACTCAGTGCTCCCTGCAGGTCTGCCACGGTGGCAGCGGCCATCTGGTCCGTGGGCTCGTCCCGGATGAGCAACACGCTTCCCGGCCGGCTGAGAAGCACAGCCAGGGCACTTTCCAGCGTGTCGGTTGCCTGGAGGACCGTCGGCCGGGCCTGCACGCGCTGGAGTCCAGCCCTGCCCCGCTGCCACAGCACCGGTTCGCTGTCGGGTTGCTCGGGAGCCAGCAGCCATCCGGGCGGCGCTTTCTGCCGGGCCCGCGCCTCTTGCCGCGGAAGAGCCTCCGCCACCTGCACGGAAGGTAGCCAGGGCTGCAGCTGTTCCAGGCGGATAGCGGTTAACAACCGGTGGCGGCCCACAAAGCTGCGCACAAAGTCATTGGCCGGCTGCAGCAGAAATTGAAAAGGATGCCCGGCCTGCACGATCCGACCCTGGTTGAGCAGGACGATTCGATCCCCCAGCTTCAGGGCCTCGTCCATGTCGTGGGTAACAAACACCACCGTTTTGTGCAGGCGGCGCTGGAGGGCCAGAAAATCGTCCTGGAGCTGTTCGCGGGTGATGGGGTCCAGCGCGCCGAACGGTTCGTCCATCAGCAGGATGTCCGGATCGGCGGCCAGGGCCCGCGCCACACCCACCCGTTGTTGCTGGCCTCCCGACAGCTGGTCCGGATAGGCGTTCAATCGATCGGCCGGAATGCGAATCAACCCCAGCAGCGCTTCCACCCGGTTTCGAATCCGGGCTTCCTCCCATTTCAGCAGGCGAGGTACCAGCGCAATGTTTTGGTAAACGGTGTAGTGGGGGAAAAGGCCCACTTCCTGGATGACGTAACCGATCCGGCGGCGCAGTGCAATCAGGTCGGCTCGGGCCAGATCCTGGCCCCTGACCAGCACGCGACCGCTCTGGGGCCGAACCATGCCGTTCATCAGGCCGAGCAGGGTGGTTTTGCCGCTGCCGCTGGGGCCGATCAGCACGGTCACCTGCCCCGGTGCAATGCCCAGTGAGATCTGCTTGAACACCTCCAGCGCACCGTAGCGGCAGGTCACATTTTCCAGAACAATGGCAGGGGCATCCGAACTGGTTTCTGGTGGCGTTTTAGTGCTCATGGCTGCTCCCGATAGCGCTGAAAAAACCGTTGCAGGGTAAACAACGTGCGGTCCAGGGCCACGGCCAACAGGGAGATGAGCAGGGCGCCGGCCAGGACCATGTCCGGGTAGGTTCGCCGGATGCCGCCGAAGATCCAGCGGCCCAGCCCGCCGGCCCCGATGTAGGCCGCCACCGAGGCAATGCCCACCGCGCTGACCATGGCGATTCGAATTCCGCTGAGGATGAACGGCCAGGCCAGCGGAAAGCGCACCCGCCAGAACACCTGCCAGGGGCTCATTCCCAGCGCCAGGGCAGTGCGCAACACCGGTGCGGGAACGGACTGGAGTCCGGTGCGGGTGTTGCGGATGATGGGCAATTGGCTGTAGAGAATGAGGGCCAGCACCGCCGGGATCGTACCGACGCCGGCGCCCAGGGGCGCGAGCAGAGGAATCATGGCACCAAACAGGGCAATGGAGGGGATGGTCATCAGCAAGGAAGCGGAGCCCAGGGCCAGCGCACCGGGCAGTGCCCTGCCATAAGTCAGCCCGCCGATCAACACCCCCAGCGGGACGGCGATGGTCATGGAAAGCCCGATCAGGCGCAGGTGTTGCCAGGAAAGCAGCAGAGCCAGATCGCGGTAGGCCCACAGAAACGGTGCCAGTTTCACCAGCAGGCCGGCGGCGGTAACAGCAAGCAGCCAGGGCAGGGAAGCGAGCAACTTTTCAATCCAGCGGCCGAGCATGCTCATTTGCAGAGAAAACAGGGGACCGGCTCAGCGGGTTTTACAGAGCCCGGTTGAGGGGCGGCAGCGCCTGGGTTTCTGTTTCGGGCTGGCCCCAGGCCAGTACCTCCCGGGCCAGGTTGAGATAGGCCTGTGCGCCGTTGCTGGCAATGTTGAGCAGCGCTACCGGACGCCGCTCAAAAGCCGCCAGCCCCAGATCGGTGTTTTTGGGAATGATGGTGTTTAAAATCAATCCATTGAACAGGCGCCGGGCTTCGGCCAGGCTGCGCTGGGAAACGCGGGTACGCTTCTCGTAAAAATTCAGCAGAATGCCCTCCAGGCGTAGCTGGGGATTGATGCCGCGCTGAATCCGTTCCACCACGGTCAGAAATTGTTCCACCCGGCGCAGCGAAAAAAAGCCGCAGCGCAGCGGAATGATCAGTGAGTGGGCCGCGGCCAGGGCGTTGAAGGTGAGTTCGTTCAACATGGCCGGTGCATCCAGAATCACGTAATCGTAGGGATGGTAGTGCTGGCGAATTTCTTCCAGGACGGTTTTTAAGCGCATGCGGTTCTGGGCGGCGCTGTAAAGGCGTTTTTCGGTTTCCTGCTCGTTGATGTTGTTGGGAATGATGTTCAGGCGCTCTAATTCCTGATAAGGGGAGGCGTAGATGACCTCCTGAAAATTCAGGGGGCCGATGAACACCTGCAACAGGCCGGCCTGGAGCGACTCGGGCAGCAGGCCCATGCCCAGCGTGGAGGCGCGGCTGGCATCCAGATCAATCAGCAACACAGACTTTTCGGCAATGGCCAGGCTGGCGGCCAGGTTGATGGCTGTGGTGGTTTTGCCCACCCCGCCTTTCGGATTGGCAATGGCAATGATTCTCATCTTCCCGCCCTGGTTTCTCTACCCTCTTGACCGGAAAATAATCCCGAACCGGGAAGGAAACAAAGGGCAGTGGGAAATTTTAGCCATTTTTTTCAGGCCGGAGGGAAAAGACCGGCGGTTCGGGTATTGGCGCGCCGAGGGCGCCGGATGGCCAGGCGGCAAATTCTGCTGCCTTGAAACGCTACCCGATTGGGCTTAAATTGCTCGGTCGAACAAACTGGAAAGAGCCTGAAACGGAAAGAACCCTCTGGATGAAGCATCGCATTCAAGTTTTACCGCCCCACATTGCCAACAAAATTGCCGCCGGCGAGGTGGTGGATCGTCCTGCCTCGGTGGTCAAGGAGCTGGTGGAAAATGCCCTGGATGCCCGGGCGCAAGAAATTACTGTAGTGATCGGCCAGGCCGGGAAGGAGCTGATTCAGGTGATTGACAACGGCGTAGGCATCCCGGGTGAGGAAGCGCCCCTGGCCTTTCAGCGCCATGCCACCAGCAAAATTGCCAGCGCCGAGGATCTGGATCGAATCGCCACCCTGGGATTTCGGGGCGAAGCCCTGCCCAGCATTGCCTCGGTGGCCCGGGTGGAATTGAAAACCCGGACGGCCGAGGAACCGGTTGGGACCCTGCTGCGCCTGGAAGGCGGCAAGATCACCGTACAGGAAAGAGTGGCCCTGAACCCCGGAACCACGGTGACGGTGAAAAATCTGTTCTACAACACGCCGGCGCGGCGAAACTTCCTGCGAGCGGATACCACCGAATTCAATCACATCCTGAAGGTCATGCGCCGCTTTTTTCTGGCCTATCCGGAGGTGCATTTTGTGCTCGTCCACAATGGGGAGGAGCTCTACAATCTGCCGGCGGGCAGCCGGGAGGACCGCATTGTGCAGGTGTTCGGGGAAAAGTTTTTTGAAGGGCTGGTCCCGGTTCGCGAGGAGTTGAATCAGATCGTTCTGGAGGGCTACATTTCCCGCCCGGAACACACCCGGGGCAACAGCGAGCATCAGTACATCTATTTAAATCGGCGCACCATCCTCAGCCGCAATCTGTCCCACGCCGTGTTCCAGGCTTACGGAAACCGAATCGAGCGTGGCCGATATCCCCAGTATGTGCTCTTTCTGAGCCTGCCACCCAATCTGGTGGATGTAAACGTACACCCCACCAAGATGGAAGTGCGATTTGCCAACGAGCGGGCCATTTACCATTTGTTTCTGTCCGCCGCCCGGCGGGTGGTTCAGACCGATCAGAGCGTGCCCGAATTCACCCTGAAACAGCCGGCGGTGAACCGGAACGAAATTCAGCAGCATTTTCAGACCATGCGGCGGTTGCGGGGCCGGCGTGGCGCCGCCTTTGCCTCGCAGAATCGAAAGCAATTGCAATTTTCCCTGGTGGTGCCTCCCGAATCGCAAGACCAGCCGGAAGCTGCCGATCCCGCGCCCCACTCCGGAGAGGAATCTGCCCCCCAGGTGCAGGCCAATCTGTGGCAGGTGCACAATCGCTACATCCTATCCCAGGTCAAAAGCGGCCTGGTGATTATCGACCAGCACGTAGCACACGAGCGAATCCTGTACGAAAAAATGCTCCGCTACCTTCAGGAAGAACGGAACGTGCCCTCTCAACAACTGCTTTTTCCTCAAACCCTGGAGCTCTCCCTGGAGGATTACCTGATTTACGATGAAATCAAGGACTGGTTGAAGCGCATCGGCTTCAGCATTACCGAGTTGAGCGGCCGCACCCTGCTGATCGAAGCCATTCCCATGGATGTGAAGGTGGGCTACGAGGGAAAAATTTTGCTGGACATTCTGGATTATTACCGTGAAAATCAGGGCAGCACCCAGTCCCATCACGAAAAAATTGCCGCCGCCTTCGCCTGCAAAAACGCCATTAAATCCGGGGAGAAGCTCAACCTGGAGACAATGAATGCGCTGGTGGATCAGTTGTTTGCCTGCCGGGAGCCGTTTTTCTGTCCCCATGGCCGCCCGGTGCTGGTGAACCTGCCTCTGGAAGAGCTGGACAAAAAGTTCAAGCGTATCTGAACCGTTTATCTGAACCCAATCCGCGGGTTGCCCCGGGGAACCTGCCGGAGCGGGCAGGCATTTTTTTTGCTGGTGGATTCTTTAACCTCCCTTACAGGGGTTACATTTCGGCCGGATGAGTGAAGCAAAAAAACAGCAGGCTGCCCGTGGCACGGTTCTGGTGCTGGTGGGCCCCACCGGTGTGGGAAAAACGGCGGTGTCGCTGGTTCTGGCCCGGCAGCTGAACGGGGAGGTGGTCAATGCCGATTCCCGTCAGGTTTACCGGTACATGGACATCGGGACGGCCAAGCCGGAGCCGGCGCTTCGCGGCCAGGTGCCACATCACCTGATGGATTTTCTGGATCCGGATCAGGAATACAGCGCCGGGCGCTACCTGGAGGACGCCCGCCGGGTGGTGGCGGACATCCTGTCCCGCTGGCGGGTACCGCTGGTGGTGGGCGGATCGGGTCTGTACGTGCGGGCCTTGCTGGAGGGATTTTTCGGCCGGGATGCCCGCGATCCCCGGCTGCGAAGCCAGCTGGAGCTGCAGGCCGCCCGCGAAGGCGCCCGGGCGCTGTACGAGGAGCTCTGCCGGGTGGACCCGGCCTGCGCCGAAAAAACCCATCCCAACAACCTGAAACGAATCATCCGCGCCCTGGAAGTGTACCGGCTTACCGGAAAGCCGATCTCCTACTGGCAGGCCAGGGAGAAGGACCCGGCGCCATTCCCTTACCTGAAGGTTGGATTAACCCTGCCCCGGGAGGTGCTCTACCGGCGCATCGAGCAACGGGTGGAGGAAATGTTTGCCCGGGGGCTGGTGAAAGAGGTAGCGCGCCTGCTGGAGATGGGCTATTCGCCGCAATTGAATGCCCTGAATTCGGTGGGCTACAGAGAAGTGATCGCTTACCTGGAAGGAAAAATTGATTTTGACACCTGCAAGGAGCTGGTCAAGCGCAACACGCGGCGGTTCGCCAAGCGCCAGCTCACCTGGTTCCGGCGGGAGGCGAATCTGCACTGGGTTGCCATGAGCGAAACCGATTCCCCTGAACAGGTGGCCAGTCGAATCGCCGCCCTGTACCGGACGGCCGAGGCCGGCCGTGATCCCGGCCCATAGGCCGTTCGGCACCTGCGCAGCAGGAGCTCTGCTTTTCGGTAGGCAAACCGCGGTACAAAACTTTTCTTTTTCAGGGCAATTAGTACCCTTCCCTTTGCCAACCGATCCGGTTGGAAAATCTCATTTTTCCGGTTGCCGATAAGCCGGCACGGGGAATAAATTGTTTTTCGGTTCTTTGTTAATTCCCGGACCTTCCAGCACCTGAAAAAACCCGCCAATTTCAGGAGCCAGCCCATGAATTATTGGCTATTCAGATTCTCTGGCCTGTTGTCTTTAATGTTCTTGCTGGTCCTGCGGCCGTTTCCCGGCTCGGCTCAGAGCACGGTGACGTTGAACTTAATCGGCAGGATGTGGTTTCCTTCCAATTTAAACGGATGTTTCAGTGCGGACACTTCCGGGGGCTCGGACGTGTGGGGTTACGCCGCCCCGGATGGCCGGGAATATGCCCTGATGGGCGTACGGGATGGCCTGGCGGTGGTGGCCGTGCCGGAAATGCAGCTGGTGGATCTGGTGCCCGGCCCCACCCAGCAGGATTGCTTTTACCACCGGGACATTAAAACCTATCGGCATTATGCCTACGTGGTTTCGGAGATGCGCGGCACCAACGAGGGGTTGATGATCGTGGATCTGTCTCCTCTGCCGGACAGCGTTCGCTTTGTCAGATCCTACATTCACGGCCAGGACATCCGCTCCCACAATCTGTCCATCGATACCACCCGGGGGTTTGCCTACATTTTGAAGCAGAACTACAGTGGCTTTCGCATTGTGGATCTGAGCGATCCGGAAAATCCGGTGGATGTGGGCCAGGTGCTGACGCCGGACATCCACGACGTGTACGCCGACCACGACACCGTGTTTGTAGCCGAGGGCAATGCCGGCTCTTTTTCCATTTACGATGTCAGCGACAAAACCAATCCAGTGCTGCTGGCCCGGGTTCAGATTCCCAACGCCGGCTACGTGCACAACATCTGGGCCAACCCCCAGCGCACCCTGGCCATGACCACCGAGGAAACCACCGGAAAAACGGTGAAATTGTGGGACATCAGCGACCTGAGTCAGATTACGCTGCTGGGTGAATACCTGGCCCCGAATCAGCTGGCTCACAACACCCATCTGAAGGGGGGCTACGCCTACATCTCCCACTACACCTACGGGGTGGTTGTGGTGGACATTCACGACCCTCTCAATCCGGTGGAAGTGGCCCGTTACGATACTTACCCGAAAAACGACGATCCCGCGTTTCGCGGCTGCTGGGGGGCCTACCCCTTTTCGCCGGGCGGCTACCTGTTTGCCAGCGACATCGAGGGGTTTTTGACCGTGCTGCAGGTAAACATTGTCCCGACCGGCATTGTTGAAGAACCTCACCCGGCGCCTGAGCGCTTTTCCCTGTCGCAGAATTTCCCCAATCCCTTCAATCCGCGGACCGGTGTGGTGCTCACCGTCCCTGCGGCCGGCCAGGTGGAGGTGAGTGTGTTTAACAGCACCGGCCAGCGAATCGCCACCCTTTATTCGGGTCGGTTACCGGCCGGCAGCCATCGCTTTGATTGGGATGGCACCGATCGTCGCGGGCAGAGCCAGCCCAGCGGCATCTACCTGCTCCGGGCCCGCTGGCAGGGACAACAGGTGGTTCGCAAAATGTTGCTGTTGCGTTGAGGGGGTGGGCAGTCCGCCAGAACAACTAAAAATCGGGGAGTTTTTGGAATGAGATCTCAGATTAAGCTTCGCCTGATGCTGGCCGGGGGGGTCGTGCTGGGTCTGATTGTGCTGCTCTGGTGGCACAGCGGGTTTCGGGACGGATTAGCGCCGGGCGCTTCGGGAGAGGTGCCACCCGCCTTTGCCGGTCGATTGGCCAAGCCGACTCCTGGCCCGGATCCCCGCCCTTCGGACTGGCACTGGTTGCAGCGGTATTTCCCTTACTGGAAAGCGGACCCGCTGGCCCATCTGGAAGCCCTGGCCCAGGCCCGTCAGCTGCGGGCCGCACAGGCGGGCGCAGTGGAGCAGCGTGTCTGGCAGCTGGCCGGTCCGACCAACATCGGTGGCCGGGTGGTGGATATCGAATTCAATCCGCGCAATCCGGAAATCGTTTACGCGGCGGCGGCCACCGGCGGGGTGTTTAAGTCCATCGACGGGGGGCTGAGCTGGTTTCCAGTGTTCGACGATCAGGCGGTGCTGCCCATCGGGGACATTGCTGTGGATCCGGTCAATCCCATGGTGGTTTACGTGGGCACCGGCGAGGCCAACGGGGGGCATAACAATCTGCCCGGTGGGGGTGTGTTTAAATCCACCGACGGCGGGGCCACTTGGCAGCTGGTGGGCCTGGAACAGACCGTTTCGATCGGCCGGATTGTGGTGGACCCGAAAAATCCCCAGCGGGTCTTTGTGGCCGCGGTCGGCTCCTATTTTGCTCCCAATCCGGAACGGGGCGTGTATCGGAGCACCGACGGAGGGGCGAGCTGGAGTCAGGTCCTGTTTGTGAGCGATTCGACCGGGGCCATCGATCTGGTGATGGATCCCCTGCATCCGGACACGCTGCTGGCGGCCATGTGGGAGCGGGTGCGCCGGCCCACCAGCGCCCATCTGTTTGGAAAAACCAGCGGCATTTACCGCAGCTTCGACGGTGGAGACAGCTGGCAACTGCTGGGACCGGCCAACGGCTTGCCCGACCCCCAGACGACCAACGTGGGTCGCATCGGCCTGGCCATGTGTCAGGCCCAGCCCCAGGTGGTGTATGCCCTCTACAACGACGGCGCCAACTACCTGGGCCTGTTCAAAACCACCAACTACGGGGACAGCTGGATCGATGCCGATCCGGACGACGAGGTAAGCGTCGGCATGGCCGGCTTCAGCTGGTATTTCGGGCAGGTTCGGGTGCACCCCCTGCATCCGGACACCCTCTACGTACTGGACACAGCGTTCATGTGGTCCACCAACGGGGGCGCTACCTGGAATTTTAACTTCGGGAGTTCGGTGCTGCATGTGGACCACCACGCGCTGGCCTTTGAACCGGGCAATCCTTCTCGAATCATCGTGGGCAACGACGGGGGCATCAACATTTCCAGCGACGGCGGGCTTACCTGGACGAAGGTGGCCGAATTGCCGGTGACTCAATTTTATGAGATCGGGCTGGATGCCAGCAATCCCCAGCGCCTTTACGGCGGCACTCAGGACAACGGGACGCTTCGTACGCCCACCGGCGCCCTGAACGACTGGGAAGAGATTCTGGGCGGCGACGGCTTCTATGTCATCGTCCATCCCACCAATCCTAACATCATCTATGCGGAATCCCAGTTCGGGGTGTTGCGCAAGAGCACCAACGGTGGCCTGACCTGGGTGCCTGCCTTAAGCGGCATTAACGGCGCGGAGCCTACCAACTGGTCCACCCCGGTGGTAATGGACCCCAACAATCCCGAAGTGCTCTACTACGGCACCAATCGGCTTTACCGAACCACCAACGGTGCGACCAGCTGGGTGCCGGTGTCGCCAAAGTTGACCACCATTCCGCCGGGGAACCGACTGGGCACCATTACCACCATTGCCGTTGCCCCGACCAATTCGGCAGTCATTTATGTGGGCACCGACGATGCCAACGTGTGGGTTACCCGGGACAGCGGGGCCACCTGGAACGCCATTTCCTCGGGCCTGCCCCAACGCTGGGTAACCCGGGTGGCGGTGGACCCCACGGCCGACTCGGTGGCCTATGTTACCTTTTCCGGTTTAAAGTGGCGCGATCCCCAGCCGCACATTTTCCGGAC
>RFHE01000025.1 GCA_003696445.1 Calditrichota bacterium
AGTAATTGTCAGGGAGCATAAAGGCCATGGAAAAAAAGGCAAAAAAATTTAAAGGCAAACTGGCGGTTGGTTTTTTTCTGGACGGGCAATCCTTACAAGTGGCTTGTCTAGCCAGGCAGGGCAAGAAAGTTAAATTGTTGGACGCACAAATTGTGCCGCTTGTCGAAGCGCCCCAATCGGTACCGGTGGCCGAAGCAGAATTTGCCGAGGATTTTCAAAGTCCGGATGGCATGGGTGAACCGTTGGATCTGAGCCAGGAACTCAAAGAACTGGACATCGACCTGGAGATGCACCAGGATCAGAGTCACAATCCCGAATCCGCCAATGTGGTTTACGAGTTGTTAAGTCAATACGGCAAACGGTTCATGTTTGGTATCAGCATTGCTGAACCGGAAGTCTATTACGCTCACTTCGCCACCAACTGGATGTTGAAGGGAAAAAAACTGAAACAAAAAATTTATCAGGAGCTGTTGCTGGAAAAGCCTGATATCCCCAGCGATGTGGTGGATCAGCTTCAGGTGTTTCCTCTGGCCGAGGGCGGCGTTCTGGCGGTAGTACCCGAGCAGGAGTTCCAGGCACTGGGATTGGTGGAAATGGCTTTTCGGAATGCGCGCCGGCGTGCCCCTCGAATTAAGTATGTAGAACCGGCTGAATTTTCCCTCTTGCGCCTGATTCGCCAGAACTATCGATTCGAAAGCAATGAAATCACCGCGGTCATCCATGTGGGCATGGAATTCAGCCGAATTCTGTTCTTGCAGGGCAACCAGCTGCTCCATATTGCGCCGGTCATCGCCGAGGGTTTAGATTCCTACAATATCGATCACACTGTGTACAGCCGCCTTTTGCTGGCCTTGGACAATCAAAACATCCCGCGGGTGGATAGCATCATTTTAACCGGAGAGGCCTACGAGGCCGGCATTAAGCCGTTTCTCAGGCAAAAATTTCCCCCGGACGTAGATATCGATTACGTGCGCTTTAACCATCTAGAAATCAATGGCCTGGATCCACTGATGGCCCGGTTTGCCCTCCCCATCGGCAATGCCCTCAGGCTGCTGGATCCAACTATTGAGCCGAGCTACAACATCGATGTAACACCCCGGCAATTTCGCGAACGGCAAAAATTATTTAAGCTTGGCCTGGCGGGTTGGGTGCTGTTGCTCGTCCTACCACTCAGCACGTACTACACCACCATGACCATTCAGCGGCATTTGGGTCGGCTACACGAATTGGAAGCCCAGCTCAGAACAAAGAAGAGTGAGCTGTCGAAATTAAACGGCCCCAGAAAAAAGCTGCAGCAACTGCAAAAACAGCTCAACGGCTACGACCAGGTAATGAATGTGCTGGATGCCATGCTGGCAGGCACCCAGCGTTGGAGCCGGTTCCTCTCCCAGATGAGTCTGGCTACCAGCCGGGTGGGAAAAATTTGGGTAGTGGACGTGAAGGGTGGCGAAAAGGACAATTTGATTCTTCACGGCTACTCCCTTTACCGGTCGAAAATCCCTCCTTTTGCTAACCGGTTCGAAAACAGTGTGTTACGCAAGGTCGAGGTCCAAGATATTCGGGGAAAAACGGTGTATTACTTCGAACTGGAGATTCCCGTGCCCGGGAAGCCTGAAGGCGAGCAGGCTCAACAAGGATAACCCTGGGTTCCAACATTGGGGAGGGGAAGACCAATCCCAATGCCAGCCGTGGAGGACTGTTGTCCCAAAATATGTTGAATTCGGGTAAACTTTCGCCATCCTTACACGATTATGACCATTGAACCTGATTTAAGAGAGTTGGACGTCCCGTGGAATACAAGACACGCAATCAATTAATCCTTTTACTCTTCAACTTGATCATCGGCCTGGGGGCGGCCGGGCTGATGTTCTATTACTTCCCGGGTAAAGAAAAAAAATTAACAAAGCAAATAGCAGGGATTGAGAAATCCCTTAACAATTTGGCCGGTATCGAAGAGCAGTTGGCTCAGGTGCAAAAACTGCTGGGGCAGAAGGAAGAACGGTTAAAACAACTGGATAAGCAGGTGCGTTCCCGTAATACGGCCTCCTACACTTACGATTACTTGAACAAAATTCTGCACTACGCCGGGGACATCAAATTCGACATAGTGAAGGTGGGAAGCAAGACGGCGGATGGATACAAATACAATGTGTACAACATTAAAGGTGAAACCAGTTACCAGAATTTTTTTCGCCTGATCTGGTATCTGGAACGGGGGCCGGAAATTTTTAAAATTGAGCGGTTAAACGTCACCGGGGTGGAATCCAAAGACCCGTTAACAAACCGGACCCGGTTGGTGGTCCCCTTCGAGATGGAGCTATGGGCACTGTATTCGGATGTCGAAAACATTCCCCCCATTAAGCGCACCCTGGCCGATGTTCGCCCGGTTCGCTCCAAAAACCCATTCCGCCCGCTGGTTTACCGGAACTTAACCCCCAATACCGAGGGTTTGGTGGAACCCGAACGGGCCGAATTAAAGGGTATTGTCGGGGATAAGGCCTTTGTTGCCAATTACGATGGAAAAATTCATGTTTTACATGAAGGCGACCCGGTCTATCTGGGCTATGTGGCAAAAATTGATGCAGCCAGAAATCAGGTCATTTTCACCCTGAACAAAGGCGGGCTGATTGATCATGTTACCCTGAAACTTCGATTCTCCAACGACCAAAAAACGCCGGATCAACCATGAAGCGAACATATTTTGGGCTCAGTTTCTGGCTGACCATTTTGCTGGCCATATTTGTGTTCCACTCCGGACTTCGGGCACAGAGCCGCCGTTCTCGGGAATTTCGCAAAGCTTATGTGGCACCCGATGAAATCGTCTCCATGGCCCGTTCGTTACCTTTCAGCCAGGCCATTGCCATTTTTAACGAGTTGAGCAAGAAATACCTGGGCAAAGTCATTGTTGACCCCGAAGAACGAAACACCCCCATCGGCCTTGACATTGAGAAAATGCCCTGGATGGATGCTTTCGAACTGATTCTGCGCACCAACAACCTGTGGTACGAAGAACACAAAGACTACCTGAAGATCATCAGCCTGGGCAACCCGGAAAAGGAAGAGGAGGCCCAGAAAAAAGTAACCTTTTCGACCCGCGAGGTGGCCATTTCGGCGGTTTTTTTTGAAGCCGATGCTTCAAAGTTACGCCAGGCCGGCTTTAGCTGGGACTTGTTTCGGGGCCGAGGAACCAATCTGGGACTGCATCTGACCGCCGCCGACAATCAAAACGGCCTGTTTCAGATGGATATTAATCCCGACTTGGATTTCATGGACCTGATGGCGGTTTTCAAAACGCTGGAAAGCGACCAGTTGGGCGAAGTGATCGCCAGCCCCCAGATTACCGTTCGGTCAAATAAGGAAGGTCGCATTCAGGTGGGTAGCGATATCTCGATTACCGTGCGCGATTTTGCCGGCAATGCCATTACTCAGTTCTTTTCTACCGGTTCGATCATCAAAGTTACCCCAGAAGTCATCCCGCACGATTCGATTTATTTTATCCATTTGAACCTGAAAGTGGAACGGAGCAATACCGGTTCCAGCTCACTTGGCCTGGAGATCAAGAAGACTTTTGCTGAAACTTCGGTCCTTTTGTTGGACGGCGAAGAGACCATTATTGGTGGGCTGTATGTGAACGAAGAGAAAAACAGCCGGGAAGGCATCCCCTTCCTGAAGGACTTGCCCTGGTGGTTTTTTGGCCTGCGCTATTTGTTTGGTTTCGAGCAAAAAAGCGTGGTGAAAAAGGAGCTGCTTATTTTGCTGAAGGCGGAATTGGTACCCACCCTTGAAGAGAGGCTGGAAGCCCGGCTCCGACATCAGGAACAGGAGCCGGTATTGATTCGCAAGCGCCGCGAGGAACGGCTGAGAATTCAACAGCTGCTAAAGCAACTCCGGAAAGGGAAGTGAAATGAGGCGGAACATAGCATTGACTCCCGTTGTTGTTGTGTTGCTGATGAGTATGGGGCTGTTGGTCCTGTTCTGGTCGGGATGTAAATCCCCTTCCGAGAGTAATCCAGAGGAAAAGCTGTTCCGCCTTAGCGGCCGAGTATTGAACAGCCGCACCAATCAGCCTTTGGCCAACGCTGTGGTTCGGATTACTAACATCGATCCCGAAATTATTCAATTGACCAACAACAAAGGGGAATTTTCTGCGGAGTTTACCGTGGACTCTACCTTGAATTTGCTGGTGATTGTGACCAAAGAGAACTTTACTACCGATAGCACCGAGGTGTTGGCGATTCCTGGGCGGTCGGTAGATCTTTCCACCATCGCCTTGAAACCGGTCAGCGAGCAACCCACTGCTACTGGAGAAGGGGCCAGTATTGTGCTGCTTTCTCAGACGGTTGAATCGATTGGGGTCCAGGGCAGCGGGGATAATGAGAGCCTGACCCTTTTGTTCGAGGTTCGCGATTCCACGGGGCAGCCGCTGGACATCGCCCATTCAGTGCAGGTTCGGTTTTCCATTGCCAGTGGTCCGGGGGGTGGGGAGACGATTTTTCCCACCGAAGCGAGCACCGACAATGCCGGCCAGGTAGCGACCACGGTAACCAGCGGTACTATTGCCGGAGTGGTTCAGGTGTTGGCCGAGGCCACCGTGCAGGGCCGGCAGGTCCGCTCTCAGCCGGTGGCGGTTACCATCCATGGTGGATTGCCCGACCAGAACCATTTCAGCGTGGGAGCTTCGCAATTGAATTTCCCCGGTCTCGTTTTACTGGGGTTGTTGAATCCGGTAACAGCCTATGTCGGCGACAAGTATTCCAATCCAGTGCGTCCGGGGACGGCCGTGTACTTTGCAACCGATGGGGGCATCATCGAAGGCAGCGCACTAACCGACGAGCTGGGCACAGCCACCGTGGATCTGATGTCGGCGGCACCGGCGCCGGTCCACCCGGAGCTGGGGCCAGGTTTTGCCACCATTACCGCCTCCACCGTGGACGAAAATCAGAATACCATTTCGGTACAAACGCTGGTCCTGTTTTCCGGCTCGCCTACCATCTCAATGGACCCGATGAGCTTTCTCATCCCCAATGGCGGGGCTCAAAATTTCACCTACACCGTCAGCGACCAGAATGGCAATCCACTGGCTAAGGACACGCAGATTACGGTGACGGTTGGTGGGGATGGCATCAAAACCCAGGGGACCCTCTCCGCAACACTGCCCGATACCCAGAGCCGGGGCTGGACGATGTTCTCTTTTACTGTGGTGGATCAGGACACGGCCAGCAAGTTCCGGCCGATCAATATCGAAATCAAGGTTACCGGGCCAAACGGCGCGGCCATTTTGCAGACCACCGGCGGAGCCGAATAAGTAGCCGCCTTTACACCGTGCTTCGTGCCTCGCATCCACCCGGAACGGCTTCGCTGCCCGCCCGGCAACAATGTTTCTCCCCTTGCAATCCTTTCGCCCAGACGTTTAACTTGCCAGTGCTAAAATTGCAGGAGGGGCAATGGCCATCCAGATTTTTAACACGTTAGGGCGCAAGAAAGAGGCGTTTGTTCCCCTCACGCCCGGCCGCGTTTACATGTACGTGTGCGGTCCTACCGTGTACAGTCACCCCCATCTGGGGCACGCCAAAAGCTACATCAGTTTCGATGCCATTGTGCGCTATTTCCGTTACCGTGGGTTTCGGGTGAAATATGTGCAGAACATTACTGATGTAGGTCACCTGACCGACGATGCTGATTCCGGCGAGGATAAAATCATTAAAAAGGCCCGGGAAGAGAAGCTGGATCCCATGGAGGTGGCCCAGTATTACACCTGGAGCTATTTCGACGACATGGATGCGCTGGGTGTGCTGCGCCCAAATATTTCGCCACACGCAACCGGGCACATCATCGAGCAGATTGAGTTGATTAAAACCCTGTTGAAAAAAGGGTATGCCTACGAAGTGGGTGGTTCTGTCTATTTCGATATTACGCGCTTTCCGGAATACGGCAAATTAAGTGGCCGCAAACTGGAAGAGTTGGAAGCAGGGGCCCGCATCGAGGTCAACCCGGACAAGCGCAATCCGTTCGATTTTGCTCTCTGGAAACATGCCGATCCGGCTCATTTAATGAAATGGCCCAGCCCCTGGGGGTTGGGATATCCGGGCTGGCACATCGAATGCTCGGCCATGTCCATGAAATATCTGGGCGAAACCTTCGACATTCACGGCGGTGGCCTGGACAACGTGTTTCCTCATCACGAGTGCGAGATTGCCCAGAGCGAAGCCGCCACCGGCCGGCCGTTTGTGCGCTACTGGATGCACAACAATCTGGTAACCGTGAACGGGGTGAAAATGAGTAAGTCCTTGGGCAATTTTATTACCATTAAAGAAGCACTGCAGAAATATTCTCCCAACACCATCCGCTATTTTGTACTCAGCAGTCATTACCGTAGTCCACTGGATTTTAGCGATCAGGCGTTGAACGGGGCGCAGCGCGGTCTGGAGCGCCTGGTGACCATGGTTCGGCGCATTCGTAAAGCGCTGTCCCAGGCCGGCGAAAATACCAAGGTCGATCCTCCCTTCGAAGTGGAGGCCTATCGAAAACGCTTTGAGGCGGTGATGGACGACGATTTCAACACCCCTCAGGCCATTGCCGTGCTTTTCGAGCTGGTAAAACGAACCCAAGATCTGTTGGGTGAGGGAAAGGCCTCCCGCGCCTTCCTGGAAGGGGTCGATGCCCTGATTACCGACATTGGCCAGCATGTGCTGGGACTGTTGCCGCAGGACCTGAGCAAACCGGATTCGGCCTCCTTGCTGCCGGTGGTGGAAAAATTAATCCAGATTACCGTGGATGTGCGCAGCGAACTGCGCAAACAAAAACTGTGGCCGCTATCGGACAAAATTCGGCAAGAGCTGGCTTCCCTGGGCATCGTCATCAAGGATCGTCCCGACGGTAGCACCGAATGGGAACATAATTTTTAATCGGCAATCGGCACCGCTCAACCGAACTGTCTCGAATTCCGTCACCCGCATTGGTGAAAATCCCTGAACAGAGAA
The DNA here is from genome assembly GCA_003696445.1 of Calditrichota bacterium. Classification (GTDB taxonomy): domain Bacteria; phylum Calditrichota; class Calditrichia; order RBG-13-44-9; family J042; genus J042. Next base: position 6,981 of record RFHE01000025.1, read on the forward strand.
GAAGCCCAAAAGGGGGGAGTCCCATTTTTCTGGAAAAAATGGGTTCAGTAGTAACGGCACAGGAGTTGCAATTGCTCTGGCGGGACCCTGAAAATCCGGGAACAGGGCGGTTGGGGCAGCTAACTTCCCTTATAGCCGCATATCAGTTCTCCTGGTAATCCCTGTTCCCGGTTTTTCCTTTTTATTTACCTTGCCTGCCTCCTCTCTTTTCCTGATCATGAATTGTGTTGATTCCCTGTCTCAAATCCGCAACTGGTGTGCTGAGTCATTCGGGTTTTAGCGATTATTTTTTGCAACCCAAAGGAAGAAGGTGCGAAAAAAGTAAAGGGTGGGGTGCAAATTCATTTTCTGGGCAAGAAATAAGCTGGAGGGGGTGTCCAAGAATTATGCACGCAATTGTGAAGATGCGGTGAAGCCAGAGACCGAGACATTGGAGCAGCTGGATGTTGAGGCCCTTTACCGGGAATATGGCCCGCGGCTCCTGAACATGATTTATCGCATGACCCGCGATGAGGAAACTGCACGGGACCTATTGCAGGATGTATTCATTCGCGCTTACCAGAAACGGGATCAGTTTCAGGGGAAGTCCAGCGCCTATACCTGGCTGTACCGGCTGGCCGTCAATCTGGTTTTGAACCATTTAAAGCGGGAAAAGCGACGCAGGTGGCTTAACCTGTTGGAGCAACCTTTACTGGATGTCTTAAGGGCCAAGCCATCCGAGCAATCCGGACATGTACAACCCATCCATTTCCTTACCGGCGAGGAAACATTGATTCGGCAGGAACGGGAAAAAATCATCTGGCAGGCGATTCAACAATTGCCCGAAAAGCTGCGTATTCCCTTCATTCTTTACCGCTATGAGGGTCTTTCTTATCAGGAGATCGCGCAGGTTATGGGGCTGAGTCACAGTGCCGTGGAAGCCCGCCTTCACCGGGCCAAAAAGCAGTTTATTAAGCTGATGGAGCCCTGGCTGGACAAAATTTAGCTGCAAGATTTTCGCAGCCGAGGTGTCCAAAGGAGCAGCGAAAGGAGTAAAGATGAAGCATGTAAAAGGAAACACAGAGCTGTATCTGGCTTTGCGCTCCGGTGCCCTCGGCGCTTGGGAGCGCCAACAGCTGGAGGCACACCTGGCAGGCTGCCAGAGCTGCCGACACTACGTGGAAAAATTGGACCGCATTTTCGATGAAGTGGACCTGTCCATTTTCCCTGAACTGGAATTACCAGCCTGGTCGCCTGGCCGAGCCACTTCACCAATACCTGGGCCCAACCAGAGCCGGACAACCTGGCGATGGACTGTCGGGTTGGTTGTTCAGCGACTAGCTTTGGCTATACTGCTAGTGGCGGCCATCGTATTGGGGACGTTCCTGGGACGTTGGGTCGCTCAGCCGGTGAACAAATATCAAAGGAATGATCTTTTGACCCGGTACCAACAAATTTTTGAACCGGGCGATATCTCTGAAGCGTTGGCAGTGGTACTGGAAAATAAACCTACGGTGGCGCCGTGAAAGTGAAGTTGCTGGTAATTGCACTGGTTGTACTCACAGTTTTAAATCTGGCTACCATCGGAACTGTGGTTTACTACAACCAATGGGGCCGCGCCCGGGAATGGAGATGGCATCATGGTCGCGAAGAGCCTCCGCCCTTTGCTCGCGGCGGCCCGGAGATGTTTTTGACGCCTGAAGAACGGGGGCAGTTGATGCAAATCCACCGGGAGCTGGAAGCAGAGCTCCGCCCAATGAAAGAACGGATCCGGCGTCAAAAGAGGGCGCTGGCCGATTTAATTTCCCGGGAAGCGCTGGATACCCTGGCTGTTCGCCAGAAGCTGGAGGCCCTTGCTTCTCTGCAAACCCAAATTCAACTCAAGGCCATAGCCCGGCTGCACAGCATTGCCGTGCAGTTGCCTGTGGAAAAACGAAAGGCTTTTTTCGAAATGGTTCTTTCGGCCCGGCCGCCACGGTTTTACCGGGGGAGATTTCGACACCTTTACCAGAATCAGTTTCAAGATACCAGTTCCTTTAACCAAAAACAGGAGGAAACACCATGAGGGGACTAAAGGTTGTTTTAGCTGTTGCACTATTGCTTGGTTTCGTGGTCCTTGTGCCGGCGCAGATGGCTGTGGAAAAAGAAGTACAAATGATTGAACACGATGAAGAGGGTGAAATGGATCCCGGAAAGATGGGACCGGCGCTTGGCCTGACCGAAGAACAACGGGCCAAAATGATGGATCTGCATCTGGCGCTACAGCGGGAGCTTCTGCCGCTGAAGAGCAAACTTCACGAGCTGAAAGTTCGGCTCAAGTTGAAAATTACCTCCGACGATTACAGCCAGAAGGCGGTGGATCAGTTACTGAATCAGATTCTGGATCTGGAAAAGCAGATTCAGAAGAAGCGTATTGCTCACATGCGGGCTGTTCGGGAGATGTTGACCCCGGAACAGCGCAAAAAATTCGACATGGCCGTGCTTTCCGGCAGGGCGGGGAAACACGGCATGCACAATAGACCGCGATGGATGCCCATGCGTGGCGAACACATGCAGCGGCGAGGGCGGCCCCTGCACTGATCGTGCGTGATTTTGTGCAAAAATTGTTTCGCAAACTTTCCGGGGCAGTCTGAAAAGTCTGCTGGATGTGTTGTTATGCAAAAACTGTTTCATTGGCAGCGGGCTTAAATCAACTCACCCCCCCGAACCACCTCGCTGGCCAAAAGAGGGGGCGAAGGGGGTGAGTTCCCTAAAAAAAGATTACAGGGGATCATATTTTGCTAAAACCCCTGCCTTTTGTTGGAAAGAACCGTTGCAAGCTCTGCTTTAATCCATATGTAAATTTGTTCACTTAGCTTCGCTTTTTAGACAGCCCCGGGGTTTTTCCCTGATCAGGCATCTCAGCCATTCAAGGGGTGCAACCCGAACCCTCCGGCACGAATGTGCCCTGCCCAAATGCCGCTGGCAAAGTGCAGAAAAGGTAAACTCTATCCCGGTGCCGGCCGATAATGTTCAAATACGCCGTTTCCCGCCCACACGGGAAGGCGTTTTTTGAACTAAATTAAGGATTAGGTAGGTTGATGAACCAATCCAGCGTACCGGGACAAAAAACTCCTGGAATTCTGGTCGGCTTTTACAGTGCGTTGGTGTTGCTTTTGCTTTTTGCCGGTGTCAAATTGTACCGGTCGTTTAATTTTCCTTCCAGGCGTTCTGCCGGGCAGGTTCAGCAAGCCTCGGACGACACGCTGCATCTGGTTACCCTACTGGCCAATTTCAATTTGAATCCTTATGTCACGGAAAATGTGGAAGATGTGTTTTTGTGCAATCAAGTGTACTCCGGATTGGTAAAACTAGACCAAGCCATGATCGAGATTCCCGACCTGGCCCAGCGCTGGTCGATCAGTCCGGACCGCAAGCGCTATACCTTTTACTTGAGACCGGAGGCTCGTTTCCATAACGGAGAACCGGTTACCGCTTTCGATGTTCAGGCCAGTTTTGAGTTTTACCTGCGCCATTATCCCCGGGGTTATTTCGCCGAATTTTTTAAAGTGATCCAGGGTGTGGACCAATTCCAGCGGAAAAGCCGAGATCATATCTCTGGCCTTCAGGCGTTGGACTCTCTAACGCTTCGGATTGATTTGGTCCGCCCCTATCCACCATTTTTAAAACTTCTAAGCGTTGTGGAGGCCAAAGTTTTGCCTCGCTCTGTGCTTGCCGCCGGGGCCCAGGCGATCATCGATCGGGCCACCGGTTCGGGACCTTTCCAGTTGGTGAAACGAAGTAAGCATGCCCTTGTGCTGAAACGTTTTCCCGAGTACTGGATGCCATCTTCCCGGCGGGGTTTTAAATATGTCCAGGTTTTACTCAATAAACGGTCCGGTGAGCGGTTGCTTGAAGAGAACAGGTTCGACCTCATCTACTACCTTGTGGAAGGCTACGATATTGATTTTGAGCAATACAATCGCTTTCAATTCCCCACCCTTTCAATCTCCATGCTCAATTTGAACTGTCGGAGATTCCCTACGAACCTGCCTGCCTTTCGCAGGGCCCTTGCTGTGGGGATGAATAAGGCTGCTCTGTTCAAAAATCTTGGCAGCCTGGAGCAGATTACAGATTATCCCTGCCCATTGTATTTGCCGCGTCCCGATGAGGGTAGGGAGCCAGCCCTGCCGGACCTCTCGCGGGCACAGGCCATGCTGGCGGCAATCAAGGACTCCCTTGGCATCGACTCGTTTCCTTCGCTGGAAATTGCCGCGGATACCAATTACTTTCCTCTGGAATTGTATCGGAAATTTTCCGCCTATTTGGACACGCTGGGGTTGGATAATCGACTCCATTTTTACCAGTCTTTGCCCTGGGAGCAGGAACGCGAGTTTGTGCGCAAGTTTCATTTTTCTTTCCTGACCTGGAACCTGGATTTGCCCGATCCACAATTTTTTTTCGATCTTTTCTTTAAAAGCGATTCACCCAGTAACCTGACCAACTATACCGATCCCGAAGTGGATGCCCTCCTGGAAAAGGCGGCTCAAACCATCGCCCTGAATCAACGGTTGCAGCTCTACGCTCAGGTTGAGGCTCACATTATGCAGGACCTCCCGATCATTCCACTCTCCAACATAAAAGAAATTTTGTATCTCCGTAAAAATTTGCGTAACATTTCCCTCAACCGGCTGGGAATTGCAAGCCTGGATCTTTCCAGTATTGAAAAATTCAGCAATTAGGCTCAAGGAGAGCGGTACAACTTAATGGCAAGCAAAAAAGAACTTGCTGAGTTCTTTCAAACGATTTATCACCAGGTGACCCATAGTTCGGAAACCGGATTGTCCGAATATGCCACCCGGAGTGCAGAGGCCGTGCGGCGATTTCCCGAACCCCCGGATCCGCGCAGCCCATTTGCGCTGGATCGCGATCGAATTCTCTACAGCGGGGCATTTCGTCGCTATTCCGGTAAAACACAGGTCATATATTTTGCTTCTCAGCTGGACGAAATGCTGACTTCCCGAATAATTCACACCCTCAGTGTCGCCCAGGTCTCCCGCACTATTGGAAAATTCCTTTCCCTCAATCAGGAATTAATCGAAGCCATCGCCCTGTCTCACGATTTGGGCCATCCCCCTTTCGGCCATGATGGAGAAAAATTCCTTTCCCAGGTTTGCGAGGCCCATGGCATTCAACAATATCACCACCATATTCAGAGCCTACACATTGTGGATCGGGTAGCCAAAAAAGGGCGGGGCTTGAATCTGACCCTTCAGGTGAGGGATGGGATTCTTTCCCACGACGGCGAAGTTCACAACAGGCAGTTAATGCCGCAGCCTGGTAAAAGGGAGGAAGATTTGCAACAATACATCCGGGCACGAAAGGCCGGGCAGTATGTGGACATGATGCCGATGACTCTGGAAGGCTGTGTGATGCGCATCAGCGACACCATCGCCTATATCGGCCAGGATATTGAAGATGCCATTCGGATTGGTTTGATCACCAGAGAGGACATTCCGGCCGACCTGCGGGAACGCTTGGGGAGCACCAATGGCGAGATCATGGACACGCTGATCAAGGATGTGGTGTTTCACAGCTTTGGCAAGCCCTATGTCAGCTTTAGCGAGGAAGTGTCCGACGCGCTTTACCAACTGAAACAATTCAATTACGAGCGCATTTATCTGAATCCCCGACTCAAAAAAGATCAGCAGAAAATCAAGCGAGGCTTTTTTACCCTGTTCGAAGTGTTTCTCAACGACTTAAAACAGGGGAACAAAAATTCGCTGATTTTCCGCCATTTTTTGGACACCAAAGTGGAGGAATACTGGCAATCCACTTCCGATGAGGAAAAAGTTCGGGACTATATTGCCGGCATGACCGATCGCTATTTTGTGGAAGTGCTTCGGGATATTACCGTACCGCGAATCAGCCTGTTCGACTGATCTTTTGGATTGGCCTATGAGACGACTGCTTCGACTGAGTTTCCTTACAGCGCTTCTTTTTTTCATTCAGCCGGCTTCTGCCCAGGAAACTGAGGTTTTTGTCCCCTACTTTCAATGGCGAGTCGGAGAGGAGTTGGTTTACAAGGTTCGCTACGCATTCATTACCGTGGGGGCGTTGCGCTTTCAAGTCCTCCGGCAATTGCAATATCGAGGCAGAACGGTGTATCATTGCCGGCTTTACATCGATTCCAGCCCCGGGTTGCCCTTCGTAACCATTCACGATATTTATGAAAGTTACATCGATGAAGATGTTTATGCGCACCATTTCTGGTCTTATGAGCGGAAGGGAGGTTATACGCTGTTTTCTGAATACGATTTTGACTACCAACAAAATTTGGCTCATGTGCAGCTGTGGCGCTGGACCAAAACCGATACCATCCTCGAGCAGGACACTATAAAACAAATTCCCGGGCCTGTGCAGGATGGATTGTCCATTCTGTACTTTGCTCGCAGCCGGGTGCAAAAACTAAAAGGGTCCTATGAGGTGGCTGCTTTTGTGTTTGGGGATTTGAAATATGCAATCATTAATTTTTATGGTGGTACAAAAAAGGTGAAAGTGAAGGGCGAAAAGCTTAGGGGCTTTTACCTGGATGGCAAGCTGAAGTTTGTGGGCATTGCCGGTATTAAAGAGGATTTTAAAGGATGGTTTTCCTTGGACCCCCAGGCCGTGCCGCTGCGGGCCAACATGAAGGCCTTTATCGGTAGTGTGCGCATTTTGCTCCACAGCTGGCAGGAATGGGATGCACCCGGCTCCATTCGGTTTAAAAATGCTTCACCGTCGGCAGTTACCGGCAAGGACAGCTTGAATTATGCGCCGTGAAACGATTTTGTGACCAGGGAAATGAAAAGAAATAAAATGTAAAAACCATTTTCAGTGACCTGGTTCAAAGGCGAATGAATCGAATGCTTTTAATTGCCTCGCAGTAATATTTCACCCCAGGGAAAGGGGAAAGTTCTGGGCCCTTGGTCAAGGGAGTCAGGGGTTGTTCCTTTAGTCGCTGTAGGTTAAAATCAGAAGCGTTCAAACTTCTCTGGGGGTATGGAATGAAAAAAATTGCCGTTCTGGGTTTAAAAGGTGGCATTGGCAAAACCACCACCACCGTTAATCTGGGTGCAGCGCTGGCTGAAAAGGGCCGAAGAGTTCTGTTGGTGGATCTGGATCCACAGGCAAACCTAACCTTGGCACTTGGCTTCCAGGCCGTTACGGATTTGAGCCTGGCGCAGTTCCTGGTCAACAAGGCTTCCTTTCATGATGTGGTGCGTTTTTACAACAAAAACCTGCATTGTATTCCGGCCTCTGGAAATCTGGCCAAGCTGGACCGACTGTTAATAAAGCTGCATGAGGAGAACCCATTCCGTCCCTTCGTCCTCAAAAGGGCTTTTGCCAGGGTTCCCGCATGCTACGACTTCGTCCTGTTCGATTGTCCGCCTTCTCGAAGTATGTTGACCATTAACGCCTTAAGCCTAGCCGATGAAGTGTACATGCCCATCCAGTGCCATTATTTTGCCCTGGAAAGTTGCCGAAATACAATTTCCCTGATTAACTCGGTAAAGAGCCGCTTTAATCCCTTGCTGACCTTGAGCAGAGTGGTGCCGGTGATGGGCGATCCAAGAAAACATGTGACCAAAAACGTTTTGAGGGAACTTCGGCTTATTTTTGGCGATAGCCTCTCGCATACCTTGATTCGCGAAAACATTGCCTTGGTAGAAGCCCAGGGGAAACGGTTAACCATTTTCGACCACGATATTCGTTGCCACGGCGCAGAGGACTATGCTGCGCTAGCCGAAGAGGTACTGAGCCAAATGAATGCCGAGAGGACCCTGCTGTTGACGGCGTAGCCAGAGCCTTTGGCCAGCCATTCTTGACAGGCAAGTGGGGGAGGAGGGACCATGTGGTGGAGAGAGGCAAAGCCCCATGGCAATAGAATTGCGTTGGGCCCACTACTAATTTGCCTTTCACTAGCCCTGGTGTTTTTGCCGTTCAGCCTGATTCATTCCGGATGGACACAGGTCATCCTTACCGAAGTAATGGTCGATCCCGATACGCTGGAGTTTTACAACGAATTTGTGGAGTTGTACAACACCGGCACCGAGGGGGTGGATTTAGCCGGCTGGCGAATCGGCGATGGTGAGGAACTGGACGCTATTGTGGGAGCGGGTGAGGGAACCCTTCTTCAGTCTGGACAATGGGCTGTTGTGCTGGATCCCGGTTATTTTGGAAACAGTACCATCTACGATTCTCTCATTCCCCCGCAAGCACTGATTTTAACCATCGAGGATGCAGCCTTCGGGCAGGGTGGTTGGTCCAACTCCCGTTCCGAACCGGTTATTTTAACCAATCCCAAGGGGGACACCGTACAGTTTTTTCTGTACCCGACGGGAACACCCCCGGGACACAGTCTGGAAAAAATCAATCTTACCGCCAACAACGATTTGTCCAATTGGGCCGTTTCCCGGCAATTCCGCGGCACGCCAGGTGGTCCCAACAGCGTAACCCCGCTGGAAAATGATTTGGCGGTGCGCCGTTTTCGCCTCCTTCAACAGCCGGTGCTGGAAGGGCAATCGGTGGACTTCGAGGCTACCGTCCTGAACCGAGGACAACAAGCACGGGCAGCCACTTGGGTTGCTTTCTACGACCAAAACAACAATCGAGTGCCCGAACCGGCTGAGCGTGTGCGCCAGGACAGCCTTCCTCCACTGGCGCCCTCAGATTCGCTAACCATTCAGGCCAGCTTTCCCAACATTCCCGCCGGAACAGTGCGTTTTGGTTTTGCCGTCTTGTTGCCCGCCGATCAGGACACCAGCAACAATGTGCAGGTGGTAACTCAAGTGGTCAGTCCGGCTGGCCTGCAGGTGGTGATTAACGAGATTCTTTTTGAACCAGCATCCGGGCAGGGCGAATGGGTGGAGATTTATAACCCTGGCAGCGTGCCAGCGGACTTATCCACCCTGTATTTTGCCGATGCCAAGGACACGGTGCACTTAAGCGCTGGTCCCCGTGTACTGGAGCCAGGAGCCTTTGCCGTACTGGGCGGGGATTCTGCCCTGGAGCAGCAATACAGCTTGCCGGTGGGAACACTAGTGGTGGTTCGCAATTTCCCGACGCTAAACAACAATTTCGATGACCTGAAACTGCTTACCACCGGGGGGTTGGAACTGGACCGGGTGCCCTACACCCGGCGCTGGTATGGGCGGGAGGATGTGGCCAAGGGAACGTCGCTGGAAAAACTCAATCCCGGTTTTAATGGACGCCTATCCCAGAGCTGGTCGGCCAGTGTCGATCCCAGCGGCAGTACTCCAGGCAGGCAAAACTCGGTGTTCCTGACCGTCTTGCCGGCCCGGGGGCAACTCGACATTTCTCCCAATCCCTTCTCCCCGGATGGAGATGGAAGGGAGGATTTTACCGTGGTTCGTTTTGAATTACCGGTGGAAACCGCTTTTGTTAGTCTGCGCATCTTCGATATTCGAGGACGCCTGGTGCGCACGCTGGCAGAAGGCCTGCCAGCTGCCAGCCACGGGCAGCTCATCTGGGATGGGAAAACCAACACCGGCCGAACAGGACGGATCGGCATGTATCTATTGGTGCTGGAGGCGCTCAATCCGGCCAAAAAGCGCTTGTTGCAGCTCAAAGGAACGGTGGCATTGGTGAAGCGCCGCTGAGCCACTTAAAGCTCAACGATTTCCTGCTCGCGAGCCGCCGAACAAGGAATCTCGTAGCCATGCTCCTTCAGCAGTTGGCGACTCTCGTAAACCTTGCGCTCAACCGTCGCATCGTCGTGGTCAGGATCGTGGTGAAAGAGGATTAATTGCTTCACCCGTGCTTTTACCGCCAGTTCCACAGCATAAGTGTAGGGCGAGTGCCCCCAGGTGATCCGCTGCTTATATTCCTCTGGAAAGTACTGGGCATCGTGAATCAGCAAATCCGCCTGATCGATGAAATGAAGCAGGGCTTCTTCTTTGTTGTCCACAAAGCTCTCAAAAAGTTCCTCTACAGAATCGATGGTGGGCTTGTCTCCGGTATGTCCATGGGTGTACTGTAAAAACGGCTCGTTGTCGCACATGTAAATCAGACTTTTACCATTAAACACAAATTTGTAGCCCAGCGTGTACCCCGGATGGTTGAGAAAATGGGTGCACACCTGGACTTCCCCTACCCGAAAAGACTGCTGGCCGATGGCATGGAAAGCCACCTCGGCCCGCATGTCTTCGATGGCTACTGGGAAATACGTGGGGTTCATTTGCCAGGAAATAATTTCATGCAATTTCATGTTCGGTTCATTACAGCCAAAAACATCGAACCGATTACCCGGTTTAAACGCTGGCTTAAAAAAGGGTAGGCCTTGAATATGGTCCCAGTGGAAATGGCTAATAAAAATACAGGCATGGATGGGCTCATCCCGGCCCAACAACACTTTCCCCAACTCCCGAATACCGCTTCCGGCGTCCAGAATAAACAAGGGTTGACCGGGAAATTGGACTTCCAGGCAGGAGGTGTTCCCGCCGAAGCCTACCGTACGCGGACCTGGTGTGGGAATGGACCCCCGGACACCCCAAAATTTAATGCGAATAGGCGCCATTGCCGACCGGGGCAAGCAACTCGTTCAGTTTTTTGATGAGCTGAGCAGCACGGGTGGGTTTTACAAAAAACGCATCGGCACCCAACTGAAGGGCTTTACGCCGGTCCGAGTCGTAAATTTTCCCAGAGTAAATAACAACGCGCGTGTTGGCTGTTTGAGGGTTCGATTTGATTTGCTGGCACAAATGCAATCCATCTACCTGGGGCATCATTAAATCTAAAATTACCACCAGCGGACGGTCCTCCAGCACCTGTTCAAAAGCCCGAGAACTGTCGGTCAAATAATGAGCCCGATAACCGTGCCTCTCCAACAATAACTTGGTTAAATTGGCCTGTTCATGATTGTCTTCCACAATCAGAACATCATAGGGACGGCCTAACGACTGCTTCATGGATCACCTCTGCTGATAAAACGTGAATCTTGTCCCACAGGTCCCTCCACGCACTTAGCGCCTCCTTGTCCCACGCTCGGGTTTTCCTCGCTGGCAAACCCAATTTACTGTCTGTAAGGGGCGGGGCTGTGATTTTAACGACAAGAGAACGGTTCAAGAAAAAAATAAAGGTGAGTTTGTCCCCGCATTAAGTTCAGGGTTGACCGGCGAGTAAAATTGAAATAACCGACATGGCTGCTTATTATAGAAAAGAATTGGAGCGCCAGCGGGTGACCGATATCACTTCCCCAAGAGAGGAATTTTTAGGGACGTTTTCCGGGCAAAGGCATAGCGCTGGAGTCGGTATGATTCTGGAAGTAAACAGGGACCACCAACTCGTCAAAAACCGGATGGTTGGTTCGAATAATCAGTTGCCCTGGCCCGGCGCCAAGCGCAGCCTTAGGTTTAAACTGCACTCGGAGGACGATTGATTCGCCGGGCGGCAACCGTGTTGCGGATGGCTTCAATGTCAGCCCTTTGATGGCGGTAAAAACGGAACGGAGAACAAGGGGGTGGGTACCCCGGTTCATTAGCACCAGACTGTCTGAATGGGTCTCGGACCTGCTGCCCTTTTCGGCGGAGGGCAGGTATAGCGTGTCCGGCCGGACGAGAAGTTCTCGAAAAACGGTTGCCTGAATCAGGTAATGCAGCTCTTGTTGTGCCGGGGGCGCAAAATAAACATCGATGGTTTTTTGAATAGGACCCCGGAAACCGCGAGTCTCAATGCGGAAAAAGACGCGGCCGGTGTCGCCGGGAACAATACGCTTGTTCGCGTAGTGGGACACCGTACACCCACAACTGCTTTCTACAGTTTCGATGGTCAGAGGTGAGGTACCGTCGTTTCGGAATTTAATTTCCCCTTCGATAGGCCGGCCCTCGCCAACGGCGCCGAAATGAATGACCGCTGGGGTGATTGGCTGAATGCCCTGTGCGCCGGCGAGGGAAATGAGGCATGCAGATAAAATGAGAACGCCAGAAAACTTTTTATTCAGTCGCATCGGATCTTAATTCCTCAAGCACGTTTTGAAAATCTGCCGGCGGAGGCGCCTCCCATTCCATCCACTGCCCGCTTTCTGGATGAACCAGGCCCAGCTTGTAGGCATGCAGTGCCTGTCGGTGAATCATCCCCAGTAATTTTAACGCCCTTTGCCGTTGCCGGGCGGAGCGCAGTTGAGCCAGTTGCTGGCGTCGGCCACCGTACTGGGGATCGCCGAAAACAGGATGGTTCAGATGTTTTAAATGAATGCGGATTTGGTGGGTTCGCCCGGTTTGCAGGTGCAAGCGCAGCAGGGTACAGAATTCGAAGCGTTCCAGCACGTGGTATTCGGTAATGGCCAGCTTACCGGCCGGCGCAACGGTAAACAGCTTTCGGTCCCGCTTGCTTCTGTTTACGAAGGTTTCAATGCGTCCCATCTCGTTAGCCATGGCGTGCCACACCAAGGCCAAATACTCCCGATGGGCGCGCTTTTCGGCAAACTGGCGGGCCAGATGGCGATGCGCCAGTTCGCTACGGGCCACCACCAGCAGGCCGGAGGTATCCTTATCCAGCCGGTGCACAATGCCGGCCCTCAGGGGTGCGCCGATGGGGGAGAGGGTGCCCACCTGGTAAAGCAAGGCGTGAACCAAGGTGGAACGCTCTTGGCCGGCTCCAGGATGAACCACCAGGCCGGCCGGCTTGTTAACCACCACCAGATGGCGGTCCAGGTACACAATGTCCAAGGCAATCGGCTCGGGTTTTAGAATGGGAGGTTGTTCCTCGGGCTCTGTCACCACCACCTGTTCCCCCGGTTCCAGGCGATGGGAAGACCTGGCGGGTTTCCCATCCACCTGTACGTTGCCCTGCTGAATGAGCTTTTGAAAAAAGGCACGTGATTTCTGAGGAAACTGCTCGGCCAGCCAGCGATCCAAACGCTGGCCCCCTGCCGATTCTGGCACGGTCAACTTATGTATCTTCACCAACGGCATAGTCTTGATCCGGGGCCGGGCGTGGGGTTAAAAAGCTGTACAGTACAATGATGATCATCCCGGTGCTTACGGCGATATCGGCAAGATTAAACACCGGCCACCGTTCCATGGAATAGGGGGGCAGATGAATGAACCAGAAATCTTTTCCTGCGAAATGCAAGTCGAAAAAATCCACATCAATAAAGTCGATCACCCTGCCGCGGACCAGGCGGTCGAAAAGATTACCCAGTGCCCCGCCCAGAATGACGGCAAAGGCCACACTCAACCAGCCATCCCGATGCATTTTGAAAATGTAAAAAAGAATGATCCCCAAGGCGGCGATCGAGAGCAGATTAAAAAGCATACGATTGCCGATGGTGATGCCAAAGGCCATGCCTGGGTTTTCCACATAGGTCAGGCGCAGAAAATTGCCGATCAGAGCGATGGAATGGCGTGGAGCCAGATACCACTTAGCCATCAACTTGGTGAGTTGATCAAAAATAAAGACCCCGCTCGCGAGGAACACGATCAGTCGCAAGCGGGGAACAGTGGGCAAAAATCGCATCGACATTTAGGCTCGTTTTTTTGCTTCGGCTTCTTTGCAGGGAACGCAAATTCGAGTGGTGGGAACAGCTTCCAGCCGCCGTTCGTCAATCTCTTTACCGCACACGCGGCAAATGCCATATTCACCTAATTCTATGAGTTGCAAAGCACGAAGAATTTGTTGCATGAACTTCTCTTCGCGGGATAGGAAGAGGAAGGCTTTTTCGCGCTCCATGGCGTCGGTGCCCTGATCGGCCATGTGAAAAGAGTATCCTGAATGGTCTCCGGAAGAGTCCCGATAGTTGGTTTCCAGAGCCACCTCGCGCAGATGATCGATCCGGTCCTGCACCTCCGCTTTCATGGCCAGCAGCTTTTTCCGAAAATATTCCAGCTTTTCTTTGGTCATGGTGTATCCCCTTCCTTCGTATGAATGTTTTTTTCAATGACAATCAAAACGGAATGACCGGCAATTTTAACCGTTTCCGGCAACTTTCCTTTGGGTAGCTCAGCGAATAGGTCCGTTGCCAGCGTTTCGGTCTTGATATAATCGGCCTGCATCTGGACGGCTTGATGGATTTTTTCCGGCCCCTGGTAGTAAATCACTATCCGGTCAGTTACTTCTAAACCCAAATTTTTGCGCAGGTTTTGAATTCTGTTGACAAACTCGCGGGCCAAACCTTCCAGTTCCAGGTCCGGGGTGAGGGTGGTGTCCAAACCGACCACCAGATCACCATCGCGTGCTACCACCAATGCGCCGCGGGTTTCTTCAATGATTTCCACATCACTGGGGGTAATGGTTGCCTCCTGTCCGTTCAGCGGTACATGCAGTTGGCCTTGCTCTTCCAGCCGGGAAATCTCCTCCTCTCCCCAGTTGGCAATCATACCGGCCAGTTGTTTCATCAGCTTCCCGTAGCGAGGACCAAGGGTCTTGTAATTGGGCTTGGCCCGCCGGGTAATCAGTTCGGTCAGCCGATCGGTCAACTCGACTCGCTTTACGTTTACTTCTTCTTTGATCAATTCGGCCATCTGGGCAATAGCATCCAAGGTGGCCCGACTTGCGGCGGAGACCACCAGTCTGGGAAGGGGTTGGCGCACTTTGATTTTGACTTGGTTGCGCAGCGCCCGGGCCAGCCGAACAATTTGCTGCACCTGCGCCATTCGCCATTCCAATTGCTCGTCCCGCGCTGCCTGTTCGGTTTTCCCCACTGCAGGATAATCAGTCAGGTGCACGCTCTCCGCCATCCCCGGCCTGCGCAGGTTCTGGTACAGCACTTCGGCCACAAAGGGGGTGAACGGTGCGGTCAGCTTACTTAGGGTCAACAGCACTTCGTAGAGGGTCTGGTAGGCGGCCAGTTTGTCCCTACTGTTCTCGCTTTTCCAGAACCGCCGGCGGTTGCGCCGGACGTACCAGTTGGACACATCGTCCAGCAAAAACTGCTGCATCAGCCGGGTGGCTCGGGTCATCTCGTAAGCTTCCATGTGCTCTCTTACTTGAGCCACCACTGTGTAGAGGCGGGAGAGAATCCAGCGATCGATCTCCTGCCGCTCGTCCAGCGGAATCGGTTCACCCGCCGGATCGAACCGATCCACATTGGCGTAAAGGGCAAAGAAGTTGTAAGTATTCAATAGCGTGTCGAAATACTTGCGGTAAACCTCCTCAACGCCTTTTATGTCGAAACGCTTGGGGACCCAGGGCGCATTGACGGTTAGAAAATACCAGCGCAGGGGATCTACGCCATACCGATCGATCACGTCGTAGGGATAGACCACATTCCCCCGGCTCTTGCTCATCTTCTGGCCTTCTTTGTCCAGAATCAGTTCGTTAACCACCACGTTCTTGTAGGGGGCCCTGTCGAACAGCAGCGTGGAAATGGCCAGCAGACTGTAAAACCAGCCCCGGGTCTGGTCGATGCCTTCGCAGATGAAATCTGCCGGGTAGTTCTTCTCGAATTGATCCTGGTTTTTAAACGGATAGCCCCATTGCGCATAGGGCATGCTTCCCGAATCGAACCAGCAATCGATGACCTCCGGCACCCGATGCATGGTTGCCGAACACTTGGGGCAGGGGAAGTGAACCTCATCCACGTAGGGCTTGTGCAGGTCGATGGGTTCAGGTAAATCGGCGCCCAGTTCTTTCAGCTCGGCAATGCTGGCCACCGCCTGCTGGTGTCCGCACTGTTGGCAGAACCAAATGTTAAGCGGGGTGCCCCAGTAGCGATCCCGGGAGAGCGCCCAGTCCACATTGTTTTTCAGCCATTCCCCGAACCGGCCTTTGCCCACCTCGGGTGGATGCCAGTGGATGGACTGGTTGTGTTGGAGCATGTTCTCCTTGAACTGGGTGGTTTTCAAATACCACGATTCCCGGGCATAATAAAGCAGCGGCCGGTCGCAGCGCCAGCAGTGGGGGTAACTGTGCACCATTTGTTCGGCGCGGAAGAGAAGGCCTGCTTTTTTGAGGCGTTCAATGATCTGAGGGTCGGCATCTTTAACAAACTGTCCTTTAAAATCTTCAACCACCGGCTCGAACCGACCGGACTTGTCCACCGGCCGCAACACCGGCAGGTTGTATTTTTGCCCTACTCGAAAGTCGTCCTCCCCAAAAGCCGGCGCAATATGGACGATGCCTGTACCGTCCTCCACGGTAACAAAGTCGCCCAGAACCACATAAAAGGCCTCCTTGTCCACCGGCACATAGTCGAATAGGCGCTGGTAACGGATGCCCTCCAGTTTTTTGCCCGGCATGCGCTCCAGAATCTGGAAGTCGTCTTCCAGAACGGCCTGCAGACGAGCTTCGGCCAGAATCAGCTTTTCGCCATGGTAGGCCACTTTCACGTAGGTTACCTCCGGATGTACTGCCAGCGCCACATTGGAGATGAGTGTCCAGGGAGTAGTGGTCCAGACTAAAAAATAGGTGTCCGGCTCATCCCGGAGGGGCACCTTAACGTAGATCGAGGGGTCGGGCACTTCACGGTATCCCAGCGACACTTCATGGCTGGATAGCGGCGTTTCGCAGCGGGGACAGTAAGGTAAAATTTTAAACCCCTGGTAAAGGAGTCCCCGGTCGAAAAAAGTTTTCAGAATCCACCAGACACTCTGGATGTACTCGTTCTCGAAGGTGATGTAGGGATGTTCCAGGTCCAGCCAGTAGCCGATCCGCCGGGTCAGGTCGTCCCAATCTTTTTTATAGCGGAAAACACTCTCCCGGCATTTCTGGTTGAAGCGCGCTACCCCGTATTTTTCAATATCTTCCTTCCCCTGGATGCCCAACTCCTTTTCCACCTCGATTTCCACTGGCAGACCATGGGTATCCCAGCCAGCTTTGCGATAGACAAAGTGTCCGGTCTGGGTTTTGTAGCGGCACACCACGTCTTTAATGGTTCGGCTCATCACGTGATGAATGCCCGGGCGGCCATTAGCGGTGGGAGGACCTTCATAAAAAACAAAGTTTGGATGGTCCTTCCGCCACTCCAGAGTTTTCTCAAAAACCTTGTGCTCATCCCAGAACCGGAGGATTTCTTCTTCCAGCTCCTTGACCGCGATTTTTCCGGGATATTCTTTAAACACCTGTTTGGTACCTTATGTTAAGCGCTATTTTCGAAAGTGCCAGATGACCCACGAAATTAAAAGAAGCAACAAATTTAACACGATTAAGGTGGTTATGGGAAAATAAAAAGTAAAATTCCGACGTTGGATCAAAATGTCCCCCGGCAGCCGCCCCAGATAGGGGATTTTGTTCAAAAATAATAAAAACAATCCGATAAGGGCAATAACCACGCCGGTAATTAACAAAAACTTGCCCAGGGCATTGAGCGGGAACTCATCCATCTCTAGCCTCCTCTCCTGATCAGAGTTTACTATTGGATTGCACTCTGGCCGTAGATTGTGCGTCCTCCAGCGCAGGTATAGCTAACGCCGGGAGTAGTGAATCAGGTTCCCTGGAGCAAAAATCGATGTTTGGCCCGCTGCAGAAAAATTTGGGCGAGCCGGCGGCTGCACCGTTGGCAAACGATGTGTTCTTGAATGCCGCCTTACAGGGATTCAATCAGCCGTTTCATCAACAGGGTTAACTTGGGTTCGGCTTTCTGCGCGGTCCGAATGATGTCTGGAATGTCCACCGGCTGCAGGGCATCGGGGAAGCATTCGTCGGTAATCACCGAAATGCCGAACACTTCCAGATTCATGTGCCTGGCCACGATCACCTCCGGCACGGTGGACATGCCGACCACATCCGCTCCGATGCCGCGCAAAAAACGATATTCAGCGCGAGTTTCTAGATTGGGGCCGGCCACGGCCACGTAAACACCCTTCTGTACCGGGATTTTTTCCTCCAGGGCAATCTGTTCGGCCAGGGCAATAAGGCGCTGGCTGTAGGGTTCAGACATATCGGGAAAGCGGGGACCCAGTTCCTCGTCGTTGGGCCCGATCAGGGGATTGTCGCCCAGCAGGTTGATGTGGTCCACCATAATCATCAAATCCCCTTTGCGGAAAAGGGGATTCATGCCGCCAGCGGCGTTGGAGATCACAACCGTTTTTACCCCCAGAAATTTCATCACCCGGATAGGAAAGGTAATCTGCTGCATGCTGTAGCCTTCGTAATAGTGAAAGCGTCCCTGCATGGCCACCACCGGCCTTTTACCAATGGTACCGAAAATGAGCTTGCCTTCGTGGCTCTCCACCGTAGAAATGGGAAAATGGGGAATGTCCTCGTAAGAGAGCACCGTCTCCTGCTGGATTTCTTTGGCCAGTCCACCCAAACCCGTCCCCAGGACGATGCCTACTTCGGGTTTGGCTTGGGTATGTTTTCGGATGAAGCCAACCGTTTCGTTAATCTGTTCACGCAATCTGCTCATTGGTTCAACTCCTGCTGTGTACTGTCCGGATGGGCATTCTTTTTGGCGTTTAACTGATGAAGCAAGTTTTGTTTCTCTTGCTCCAGCTTTTTCAACCGCTCGGCTTCTGCTTGCAACTGTTCCTTTAACCGCTTGTTCTGTAATCGAATGTAGCGCACTTTCTGTACGGCTTCCCATTCGTCCTTCTTCATCCCTTTGTTACCGTAATAAAGGCTGCTGATGATGGCCGCCACGCCGCCGGTAAAGAAAGGCGGCACATTCACCGTCTCGGTAGCCCACAGCGGGTAGCCCACCACCAGACCGGCAAAGCCGCCGATCAGCATCCCGCCAATGGCATAGCCCAGTGTGTTCCGGGTGCTCCGGTAGCGCTCCAGTTCCGCGTCGGTGATGGGTTTGCCATCGAAATCGTGCTCTTTCTGGCTGGGCTGAATTTGACGAATCTCCTTCCTGGAGAAGGTGTATTTTTGCCCGTCGGAGGCATTGATTAAGGTCAGCGACTGATCAGTTTTCTCCAGTACCAGTCCCTCGTACAGCTTGCCCTGGTAGGTAAACAGCCTTACCGAGCGCTCCGGCTTCACCTGGTCGAACCGCACATACCGGCTGCTGCTGCAAGCCATTACCATGCTCAAAATGACGAACAACAAAACGTTGAAGAACCCCCGATATCCCTTCATTTTTTCTCATCCTTTTTATTCAGGCTCTTAATGAGTTCATCAATTTGAATGCCGCTTTTGAAAAGGTCGTTGATGTCCTCTTCGGTCAGGTTCTGCTCCTGGCTCTCGCTCTTTTCCTTTGCCTGGCTGGTTGTTTCGCTCGACGCTGCTTCCGAAGGTGCTTCTTTGTCCGCTTCCTCCTCCAGGGTAATGCCCGGCTCGGCGGCTGGCGAAGACGGCTCAGCGGCGGCTGCTCCCCCCTCGCTGATGGCAGCTTCCAGTTCCGGGGTGGCCTCCCCACCCAGCTTTTTGGCCCGGGCGTTCTTCAGCAGTTTTTGCATCTCCTCGGGGATGGCGTCGTCAATTTCCATCACCGAGAGCAGTTCGATTTGTGAAATGAGAATGTGACGGAGCCGATTGATGAACGATTCTTTCTGACTTTTCAGCCAGTTTACCTCTTCGCGCATCTGGCGGGCCTGCTTGCGGGCATTTTCCATGATCTCCATGGCCTTTAATTCGGCCTCCTTGATGATCAGGTCCGCCTGGCGCCGGCTGCTCTCCTCGGATTGCTTTTTTACTTCCTGTACGTTGAGCAGGGTCTCCCGAAGGGTTTTTTCGGTCTCCTGATAGTCCTGCAACTTGGTTTCCAGCTCGATGATGCGTCGGTTTAGGGCTTTGTTCTCTTCCAGCAACTTGTCGTAATTTTCCGCCACCATATCCAGAAAGGTCTGCACTTCGATGGGGTCGAAGCCTCTCAGGGTCCGGCGAAAATCCGGTTTGCGAATGTCCAATGGTGTTAACTTCAAGATGCCCCTCCTGTGGTTAAGGGTGCGCAAACGAAACCAATCCCAACTGCTCAGGGCGCCGGCCGGGGACCAAATATGGCCGAACCGATGCGAACCATGGTTGCCCCCTCTTCGATGGCCACCTCAAAATCCGAGGACATGCCCATGGAAAGTACAGAGATTTTTCCGTGTTGCAAAGGAATTGTTTGTGCCTCCTGGTAAATGGAATGCAACAATTTAAAGCATGGGCGCACCTGTTCCAAATCCTTGCTGAACAGGGCGATGGTCATAAATCCCTGCACCCGAAGGTTGGGCAGCCGGTCCATGGCCCGGAGCAGCTGGAGGGCTTCCTGGGGCCGGCAGCCGAATTTACTGGCCTCGCCGCTGGTGTTGACTTCAATCAGCACCGGTATGGTGCGGTTCTCCCGCTGGCAGCGCCGGTCGATCTCTTCGGCCAGGGCCAGGGAATCCACACTCTGAATCATGTCGAACAGGCGCACGGCGTATTTGACTTTGTTGCGTTGCAGGTGACCGATCAGGTGGGCAGTGAAGGGGCCCTGCAGCTGTGGGAGTTTGTCCCGGGCTTCCTGGACCCGATTCTCGCCAATGTGGGTAACCCCGCGGTCCAGTGCGGCCTGCACCAGCGGAGCAGGCACCGTTTTGGTCACCGCAACCAGGGTAATCTCCTCGGGCCTGCGCCCCGCCCTCCGGGCCGCCGCAGCAATCCGCTGATGTACCTTTTCAAGATTGCGTTCCAGCGTGGCCACATCGATCATCACAGCCTCTCGATCTGCTTATTTACTTTGTGGCGATTCCGGCGCGGGAGGCTGCGGCGGCAGAAATCCAAAACTGCGTGGCGTGGCCCCTTTGTCGTGAATCTTGATTTCGCCAAACTGGTTCTCGTAGCGTTTGATGTTCTCCTCCAGGGCTTTCAGCAGCGATTTGGCGTGCTGGGGGGTCATGATGATGCGGGCATATACCCGGGCTTTGGGCACGCCGGGCATCACGCGGGTAAAATCCAGCACAAACTCAGAGGCCGAATGGGTGATGATGGCCAGATTCGAGTAAATCCCCTCGGCCTGTTCAGGAGGCAGTTCAATGTTAATCTGCTGGGCAGGTGCCCCGCCAACTGGATTGTTCATGTTCCCTTCCTTTCTGATTGATGTTTGGCGGCTTGTCGGTTAAATTGCTCGGGTCCATACCGGGCCTGACCCCGGTACTGCCGATGGCTCTATTTTTAACTCACGAATTTACTGGAATTTACAAATGGTGTCAAGGTTGTCTTCCATCCCCACTTTCAGGAGTTGACGTCATGGCTTACTTCCCGGAAAACGTCATTGACCGCGTGCGGGATTCGGTCAATATCGTCGATGTGGTCTCCCGCTACGTCTCGCTGAAAAAGAGCGGCCGGAACTACATGGGATTGTGTCCTTTTCACAAGGAGAAAACGCCTTCTTTCAGCGTGCATCCGGAAAAACAAATCTTCCACTGCTTCGGCTGCGGCGTAGGCGGCAACGTGTTCAAGTTTTTGATGGAATACGAGCGGATCAGCTTTCCCGAGGCGGTGCGGCAACTGGCCCGGGAAGCCGGGATCGACCTGCCGGAGGTTCAGGAAAAAAAACAGGAGCGAAGCGAGGCGGACCGCCTCTACGAAGCCAATCAGGTGGCAGCACTGTTTTACCACCGCATGCTCCGAGAAGCGCCTGCCGAGGTGCAAACTTACCTCCGCAAGCGCGGGCTGAAAAAGCAAACCCTGGAATTTTTTCAGATCGGGTATGCCCCGGACGAGTGGGACGGGCTTCTCAAGTACATCCGCCATTTCGGCTACTCGGAGGAGGTGTACCAGAAGGCCGGCCTGTTGCTGCGGAGCGAGAGAACCGGCAATCTGTACGATCGGTTTCGCCATCGGCTCATGTTTCCCATTCACAATCCTTCCGGCCGGGTTGTGGCTTTTGGTGGACGCACCCTGCGCGAAGAACCCGACGCGCCCAAATACATCAACTCGCCGGAAACGGCGGTTTATCAGAAAAGCAGAGTGCTCTACGGCCTGCATGCCGCCCGCGAGGCGATTCGGAGCAGCGGCCGCATTCTGGTGGTGGAAGGCTACATGGACGTGCTGCAATTGCACCAGGCGGGCATCAAAAATGTGGTGGCCACCAGCGGAACGGCCCTCACCGAGCAGCATGCCCAGCTGATGCGCCGCTACGCTTCCCGCGTGGTGCTCTGTTACGACAGCGACACGGCCGGAGTAAAAGCGGCTATCCGGGGTGGGGAAGTGCTGTTTTTAAATAACCTGGATGTGAGCGTGTTATTGTTGCCGGCCGGAGAGGATCCAGATAGCTACGTGCGCCAGCACGGCGCCGACGCCTTCATGAATCTCCTGGATGAGGCCCGCGAATATCTGGACTTTCGCCTGGCTTACTACCGCCAGCATTTTCAGCTGGACCGGGCGGCCGATCGGTCGGCGGTGGTAGGCGAACTGGTGGAAATGCTGGCCCAGTTGCGGGATCCGATTAAAACCGAGGTTTATCTGGAGCAAATCGGCCACGGGCTCAAACTGAGCGAATCGCTGGTTCGCAACCAGCTGAAAAGTCGCCAGCGGGCCGCCCGCCGGCGACTGCGGCGGGATAGGCCTCGCGCTCAGGAATTGAACCAGAGTCCCGGCCAGCAACCCCCGGTGCCCGAACGGGTCATTCTGCAGGGGGCCTGGGGCGCCGAACGCGATTTGCTGGTGTTGCTGATTAACCATTACGCCCAGCTCAAGGAGGTTATTCGGTCCTACGTGCAGGAGGAGCATTTCCTGAATCCGGAATTTCGGGAAGCCTATCGGCTGATTTTAAGTGAGTCCCTGCCCAGGGACGATGCCCATACCCTTCTTCATCACCTTCTGGAAAAGCTCGATTCCCCTGTGGTGGCTCGCCTGCTCACCGAGCGGCTGTTCGAGGAAATCCGCAATCCAGAGAAATATTTGCAGGACTGCATTCAGCAGATGCGGATTGCCTGGCATCGGTCGGAGATCGAGCGCCGAAAAATGAGGCTGCGCCGTGCCGAAGCCGAAGCGGGGGAGCCGGATACCACGCTGTTGAAGGAAATCCAGGCCCACATGCAAGCCCTGCGTCGCTGGCAACAGGGTTTTCAGGCCCCCATGGAAGGGGAGGAGGAGCGGTGAATCGCTTCTACAACGAATTTGATGTGGCCACCCTTGAGCCGCGCACCAGCCGGGACTATCGCAGCCCTTTCCAGCAGGACCGCGACCGGATCATCTACAGTTCGGCGTTTCGCCGCCTGCAGGCGAAAACCCAGGTGTTCATTTCCGGCGAATACGACTTTTACCGCACCCGCCTGACCCATTCCCTGGAGGTGGCCCAGATCGGCCGATCGATCTGCAATTATCTGAACCGCCATTCCGAACATTTACACCGGGACTTTTACCTGGATGCCGATCTGGTGGAGGCGGTGTGCCTGGCCCACGATCTGGGACATCCGCCCTTCGGCCATGCCGGCGAGCGAACACTGAACCGCCTGATGCGGCCCTTTGGCGGCTTTGAGGGCAACGCGCAGACGGTGCGGCTTCTGGCCCACACCATCTACTCGGATGGCTCTGGCCGCCGGGGAATGAAACCCACCCGGGCCCTCCTGGATGGGGTCATGAAGTACAAGCGTCTGTTCTGCGAAGCGGCAGAGAAAAACAACCGCTTCCTCTACGACGCGCAAAAGCCGCTGCGGGATTTCGTGCTGGGCCAGCACCCCTTACCCGAAGCCTATCGGGATGCCGAAGCCATCAATCGCCTTCAGAGCATTGAATGCCAGATCATGGACTGGGCCGACGATACGGCCTATTCGCTCAACGATATTGTGGACAGCGTGCGGGCGCGGTTTCTCAGTGCGGCGGCCATCGAACGCTGGGCCGCGGAGCAACAGCTGAACCCAACCGAACAGAGGCTGCTGGAAGCGCTGATGCGGGACATTCAATCCCCCGCGCTGGAGCGAACCATGGCCAAGAAAATCGGACACTTCATTGAGGCCTGCCGCCTGGAAAAACAGGCCAATTTCCTCAGCAAACAGACCAACCGCTACGCCTTCGCCCTGAAGGTGGATCCGGAAATCAGGCAGGAAGCCCGGCTGTACAAACGGCTGGCTCTGGATCTGGTCTTCCGGTCCCCCCAGCTGCACCAGCTGGAAGCCAAATGGGACTTCATTCTGGAAAAGGTGTTTCAGGTGTATCGGCAGGAATACCTTACCGGCGCCGGGGAGCGCTTTCGGCTCTTGCCCGGAGATCTGGACCGGCAAATCCGCGCCCTGGAGGCCACCGAGGAACGGGCTCGCTGGCTGTGCGACCACATTGCCGGCATGACCGATGGCTATGCCATCCGCACCTACAAGCGATTGTTTCATCCCGATTTCGGCTCCATTGCCGATTTAATTTAATGGCCTG
>RFHE01000002.1 GCA_003696445.1 Calditrichota bacterium
TCCACGGTAAAATGTAGCCGGGGATACGATTTTTGAGCCACAGCGATCATTTCCGGGGAGGGATCGCAGCCGGCGACCGACCAGCCACGCCGGTGGAGCTCCCAGACCAGCTTGCCGGTGCCGCAGCCGATGTCCAATAGATTGCCTGCCCGAATGCCCTCCCGGCGAAAAATCGCTTCCAGATAAAAGGCCCAGCGCTTGTAATTGACGTGGGCCATCATCCGATCGTAAATATCGGCCAGGACCGAATAGGGCGCCACCCGGATTACCTGACCAAACAGATCCCCTGCCGCTCCGGCATCCTTTTCCATTTCGATCACCTGAACTTGTCCAATTAAAAGGGCAATCGCGGGCCGGCAGGCCTTCCCCATCGGCACGCATCCCACCGCCCGCTCGAAGCCGCTCTCGCCGGTCGTTTCGGTTCAAAAATTGTCGATAATGGCCCGGGCGAATTCGGAAGTTTTCAGCGGCTTTACCTCTCCTTCCATCTGGCGGGCCAGGTCGTAGGTTACCTTCTTCTGCACAATCGCCCGCTCCAGCCCCTGCTCGATTAAATCCCCCACCTCGTGCCAGCCCATGTAGCGAAACATGAGCACACCGGACAGGATGAGAGAGCCCGGATTGACCTTGTCCTGGCCGGCATACTTGGGGGCGGTGCCGTGGGTGGCCTCGAACACCCCTTGCTCGTCGCCGATATTGGCACCGGGAGCCATGCCCAGACCTCCCACCTGCGCAGCACAGGCATCACTTAAATAGTCCCCGTTCAGGTTGGGAGTGGCCAGAATATCGTATTCGTCGGTACGGGTCAGAATCTGCTGGAGCATGTTATCGGCAATCCGGTCGTTAATCACCTTTTTACCATCCGGTACCTGGCCGTTGTACTGGCTGTATAGTTCTTCTTCGGTAATGAAATGCTCGCCGAATTCCTGGCGAGCCACCTCGTAGCCCCAGTCGCGAAAGGCCCCTTCGGTGTATTTCATGATGTTGCCTTTGTGAACCAGGGTGACCCGCTGGCGATTGTTTTGCAGCACGTATTCGATGGCCTTGCGCACCAGGCGCTTGCTGCCCGTTTCGCTGATTGGCTTAATGCCCACGCCGGCGTCGTCGGGGATGTTGGCGCCGTACTCTTTTCGCAAAAATTCAATGAGCCGTTTGGCCTCGGGCGTCCCCATTTTGTATTCGATGCCGGCGTACACGTCCTCGGTATTTTCCCGGAAGACGACCACATTCATCTTTTCGGGGAACCGAACCGGGCTGGGCACCCCTTTGTAGTACTTGACCGGCCGGATACAGGCGTACAGATTGAGCACCTGGCGCAGGGTCACATTCAGGCTCCGGAAGCCGCCTCCAATGGGTGTTGTGAGCGGTCCCTTGATAGCGATGGTGTATTCCCGGATGGCTTCAATGGTTTCCTGGGGCAGCCATTCGCCGTAGAGCTGATGGGCCTTTTCGCCGGCGTAAATTTCCATCCAGGCTACCTTGCGCCTGTCGCCGTAGGCCTTGGCTACCGCCGCATCGAACACCATGCGCGAAGCCCGCCAGATGTCCGGCCCGATGCCATCACCTTCGATAAAGGGGATGATCGGCTGATCCGGCACCAGGTAGCGTCCATTTTCTACCCGCACTTTTTCGCCCCAGTCGGGCACCTGAATGTGCTTGTACATCGGTCTTCCTCCTTTTTGGTTATTCTGATCCGAACTTCTCGCCCCCTGCCAGAACTCAGGGCCGGGAAGTCAGCAATTGATCGACGCAGCGGAACAGTTTTCCCACCCCCAGTTCCAGTTGGTCCATGCCGGCGGCGAAGGAAATTCGGACATGGCTTGGCGCGCCAAACCCCTCTCCGGGCACAACCACCAGCCCTTCACTGTTCAGCAAAAAGGTCGCCACATCGGCGGCGGCGTTGAGCGGGCCTTCAGGGGTCATTTTTCCCAGCAATGGACTGATGTCCACGAACAGGTAAAAGGCCCCCCGGGGATGAACAAATCGGAGGCGCCCATCCCGGGTAAACTGTTGGACCAGGAAATCCCGGCGCTGCTGGAAGGCGCGTCGCATGGCTTCGATGGGTTCCTCAGGTCCGGTGAGGGCGGCCAGTGCTGCCCGCTGGGAAATGGCCGACGCGTTGGAGGTGGTGTGGCTCTGGATGCGGGCCATGGCCTGAATGAGCGGTTTCGGCCCTGCGGCATAGCCGATTCGCCAGCCGGTCATGGCATAGGCCTTGGACACCCCGTTGATGACCACAGTGCGCGCGGCAAGCCGGGCAAAATGGGCCGGACTGACATGACGCAAGCCATCGAAGATGATCTTCTCGTAGATCTCGTCGGAAATGATCCAGCAGGAATGGTCGGCCAGCACTTCGGCCAGCCAGCTCAACTCCTGTTCAGTGTACACCACACCGGTGGGATTGGCCGGGGAGTTGAGCAACACGGCAGCGGTGGAAGGCGCGAGATTGGCCGAGAGCAGTTCCGCAGTCAATTTGCCGCCATCGGCCAGGGTGTCGATGATGTGCGGCCTCCCGCCAGCCAGCCGAACCAACTGAGGATAAGTAACCCAGTATGGAGCCGGAATAACCACCTCGTCGCCTTCTTCCACAATGGCCAGAATGGCATTGGCCAGGGCATGCTTGGCCCCGTTGCACACGATCACTTGCTCGGGCGTAAAATGGAGGCCATTGTCCCGGGCCAGCTTGGCGACAATGGCTTCCCGCAATTCGGGAATGCCCACGTTGGCCGTGTAGCGGGTAAATCCCTCGCGGATGGCCTGTTCGCCGGCCCGGCAGATGTGAGCCGGGGTGGGAAAATCCGGCTCGCCAGCGGTTAAATCCACCACCTGGCGGCCTTCCCGTTTCAGGCGTAAGGCCTTTTCTTTAACCTGCAGGGTAGCCGAGGGTTGAATTCGTTGAACTCGTCTGGCCAGTTTCACCGCCGGATGCTCCTCTCCACAGGAAGGTCAACACTCATCTGCCAGTTGGATGCCACAATCTTCAAGCTGTTCTCGAAACAAATGCGGTTAAAAAACAAATATAAAGGCTTTGCTGCCGGGTGCAATGGGATTTTCCCATCACCAACTCCTGAGAGCGCTTCAGAAAGCCAGCAATTCTCGAATGGCCGGAAGGAGACGTTCTTTCGGCAAAAAGACTTCCCATTCCAGTTGTTTACTGAAGGGCACCGGTGTATCCAGGGAGGCGACCCGGTACACCGGGGCATCCAGCAGCTGGAAGCCTTCTCGGGCGATGGTGGCGGCGATTTCGGCGCCCACCCCGCCGGTCAGGGTGGCTTCGTGCAGGATCAGGATGCGGCTGGTCCGGCTCAGAGATTCCAGCACCAGCGCCTTGTCCCAGGGCAGCAGGGAGCGCAGGTCCACCACCTCAATTTCCACGCCCTCGGCAGTTAACCGTTCGGCCGCTTCCAGCGCCCAGTGCACGCCCATTCCGTAGGTCACAATGGTCAGATCCCGCCCGGGCCGGCGGATGACGCCCTTCCCGAATTCGATGGTGTAAGGGGCTTCGGGCACCGGTCCGCGCACGCTGCGATACAGTGCTTTATGTTCGAAGAAAAGTACAGGATTGGGCTCTTCGATGGCGGCCATCAGCAGGCCTTTGGCATCCTCGGGGGTGGCCGGAGCCACCAGTTTTAAGCCCGGCACGTGCAGGAACCAGGCTTCCGGATTTTGAGAATGGAACGGGCCGGCCCCGATCCCCCCGCCGGACGGGAGGCGAATGGTCACATTCACCGCCGCACCCCA
>RFHE01000026.1 GCA_003696445.1 Calditrichota bacterium
GTGCGAAGGACGTTTTTCAGCACCCCGCCCAGCTTGCGGTAATTTTTGTCGTTGAAGCTCTTCAGGTCGATTTTGTACAGGTCGGTGTAAGGACGGATGTAATCCAGCACCTCCGGCGTACCGTTTCCATTGGAGACATAGCCGGTGACAAAGCCCTCTGGTTTGGCCAGGCGGAAGATCTTTACCGCCCACTCGCTGGTGATCAACGGTTCGTTGTAGCTGCTCACGATGAGCCGGGCGCCGCTACGCTTACCAATGCGCACGAGATCCTCCGCTTCGATGCGTCGTACCGGCGCAACGGCGCGGGGATCTCGCAACGCTTGAGAAGTAATCCAGTTCTGGCAATAAGAGCAATGAAAATCGCAACCGAGCATGCCAAAAGTAAGGGCCAACGATCCGGGGAGCACATGGTAGAACGGCTTCTTTTCCACCGGATCCACCTGCAGGGCGGCCACGTAATTGGCCGGCACGTAGAGCACGCCGCCGCGATTGAAACGCACGCGGCAGATCCCGTCCCGGCCGTCGCGGATCAGGCAGCGGTGGCCGCAAGCCACACAGCGCACACTGTTATCCTCAAGGCGCTCGTAGAGCTCGCCTTCAACAACCAGACTTTCCAGAACATCTTTTAACGGAGCCATTGCAGCCATGGTGTCCGGGCCTGTTTGAGCTTTCCGACCATTTGAACGACCGGCCGGCGGGTAGGTTCAACCAGGCTAATTTTTAAATGGTTCTAAACGTCAGCACCGCTCCCTTTACTCAGGGATGCCCAGCTCCACCTGCCCGTTATTCACCCGCACCGGATAGGTCTGGACGCCTTCGAAAGCAGGCGGGGTGGTTGCTTCACCGGTTCTAAGATGAAAACGGGCCTCATGCCAGGGGCAGATGACCTCCTCGCCTTCCACTTCCCCTTCGGCCAGCGGGCCTCCGGCATGGGTGCAGGTGTTGTCCAGAGCAAAAACCGCCTCCCCCACTCGAAACAGGGCAATTTCCAGCCCCTCAATCTCCACCAGCTTTCCGCCTTGCGAGGGAAGGTCTTCCAGGCGACAGACCGGAATGAACTTCATGTGCAGCCTCCTGATTTGACCATTGTCGTGGACGTAAAATATTCTCGAAACCAGTCCCGGAGCAATACCCGGATTCCAAAAGCGCGCTATAGCCGGCGGGAGCCGTTTTGCCCTGTCACCCTCGGATCCGTGTCAGCCATGCAGCCCAGCCTCCAGACGCGCCTGGATGGCGTTCATGATTTTTACGGGATGATCGGTGGTGTTCTCGATATTCCAGCGGCTGGTGGCCAGCCCTCCGCAAAGCACCCCGGCCAGAAACAGTCCCTGGCGGGTGGATTCCATGGTATGCACATCGTAAATAGGTGTCCGATGTTCATCGCGACCAATCCCCACCCCCAGTTTTTCCAGAAAAGGGTAGTTGGGATGGTAACCGGTCATGGCCAGGACGAAGTCGTTGGGCAGGGTTCTGGGCCCCTCCGGGGTCTGGATGTCAATTTCGTCCCGTCGGATTTCGGTCACCACAGAGTTAAAGAACGCCTTGATGGCCCCTTCCCGAAGCCGATTCTCGATGTCCGGGCGCACCCAGTACTTGATGGTTGGTTTCAGTCCGGCGCTGCGAATTACCATGGTCACCTCGGCCCCCCTGCGGTAGGTTTCCAGCGCGGCATCCACCGCCGAATTACCGGCGCCGATCACCGCGACCTTCTGCCCTGCGTATGGATGGGGTTCGTCGAAATAATGCTTTACTTTGGGCAGTTCCTCCCCTGGCACCTCCAGCAGATTGGGTTGGTCGTAAAAGCCGGTGGCCAGCACCACAAACCGGGTCTGGTAGCGTGCCCGGTCGGTCACCACTTCGAATCGGCCCTGCTGGCCAAGAACCTCCTCCACGCGCTCGTAGGTGTGAACATTTAATCTCCAGAATTCTTTCACCCGGCGGTAATACTCCAAGGCCTCTCGTCGGGTGGGCTTGTACCCGTGCGAAATGAAGGGCACGTTGCCGATTTCCAAACGCTCGGAAGTGGAGAAGAAGGTCATGTTGGTAGGAAAGTGAAAAATGGAATTCACCAGGCAGCCTTTTTCAATCATCAGGTAATTCAGCTTTCTGCGGGCCGCTTCGATGCCGCAGGCAAAGCCGATAGGTCCCGCACCGACAATGATCACATCGTACACGATCGTCCTCTCCTTATTTTTAAAATCCACGTCTCCGGTAAACGAACCTGCAAAATAAGAAGCTGACATTCGAAAAAGGCAAGCAGAAACTGGGAAAGACGGCGTGTGAACTTGTTCAACGGCACTTTGCGAATCGGCCAATCTCGGGCTAGATGGTCAGGGCAAGCGCACCGGCTGCACACCGAGTCGTTTTTGTCAAGCTTACTGGAGGAATATGCCGGGACAGGCCATGGCAGCCGGCAAGGCCGGGAAAACGGGAAAAAGTGGGAAGGTTGTACCGAAAGGGTCGCTTTTGCCAGGAAACACAGCCGGGGGAGCCGGCCGGAAGGGAGGTTCCCCCGGTGAAGAATGGCCATCAGGGGAAAATGCCCAGCTCTTCGTAAGCCACCGCCACTTTACTGATGGCGTTAATAAAGGCGGCCGTCCGCAGGTCAATTTTGTCCTTGTGTTTTTTGCGGATTTCTCGAATCTGCTGGTAGGCACTGATCATGGTTTCTTCCAAACCAGAATTGACCAGATCCAGCTCCTCGGGGCCATGGGCGATCTGTTTGAAAATCTCTCCGGGGAATTTTTTGCCGGTCAATTTTTCCACCGCCTGAAGAATCTGGGTATTGACTTTTTCTTCGAAGCGCTTACCCATACGGCCAAAGCGCACGTGAGAGAGGTTTTTCAACCATTCGAAGTAGGAAACAGTGACGCCTCCGGCATTTAAGTACATGTCCGGGATGATCATTTTGCCATTTTTAACCAGGAATTCGGCCGCTTCGGAGGTAACCGGGCCGTTGGCTGCTTCGGCAATAATTTTGGCCTTGATTCGGCCCATGTTTTCCTTGGTAATCTGATTCTCCAGGGCCGCCGGCACCAAAATGTCGCATTCCAATTCCAAGGCAAGGCGAGTCTGGTCGATGTTTTCAGCCCCGGGATAGTTCAAAATACTCTTCTTCTCTGCCCGATGGGCCATCACCGCGTCCACGTCCAGGCCCTTGGGATTGTAGATGGCGCCCTCGTATTCGGCCAGCCCCACAATCACGGCTCCCCCTTCCTGAAGGAATTTGGCGGCGTGGTAGCCCACATTACCCAGCCCCTGCACCACCACCTTTTTTCCCTCCAGGCCGGGTTCCAAACCCAGCCGGCGCATGTCCTCGGCATAGCTGCAGGCCTCTCGAAGGCCGTAATACACCCCGCGACCAGTGGCCTCCTTGCGGCCGCGCACGCCACCCTGGGCCAGCGGTTTGCCAGTCACGCAGGCCAGCGAATCCAGTTCTCGATGGGTGAGGGCTGTGTAGGTGTCGGCAATCCAGGCCATCTCCTGAGGGCCGGTGCCGTAATCGGGTGCCGGCACGTCGATGCCCGGGCCGATAAAATCCTTTTTCACCAATTCAAAGGTGTAGCGCCGCGTCAAGCGCTCGACCTCGGATTGGGAGTATTTCCAGCGGCTGATGCGCACCCCACCCTTTGCTCCGCCGAAGGGCACGTCCACGATGGCGCATTTGTAGGTCATCAGGGCAGCCAGGGCCATCACTTCGTCTTCATTCACCGTGGCGGCATAGCGGATACCCCCTTTCACCGGCAGCTTGTGATGGCTGTGTTCAGCCCGCCAGGCATGAACTACCTCAATGGACCCATCGTCCCGGCGTAAGGGAAACACCATATGGTACACGCTGTTACACGCCTTGATCTGGTCCAGCAACCCTTTGGGATATTTTAAGAACGCAGCAGCACGATCAAAATTGCGGTTGACCTGTTCAAAAAAGCGGATTTGTGCGGACATCGGAGTGCACTCCTCATTGTTTGGGGGATTTTGGTTTGTAACACGCCATCAATTCATCCAGCCATTGGGATCAAATTAAAAACGCCAACTCTGGTGTGGAAAATTGTCGATTGGAACCAAAAATAATTTACACCTTTTTCCAGAAATATGGCTGCCGTGTTTAAGCAACCGTCAGATGTGTTGTTAAAAGTCATTTGGGTGGGTGGCCGCTTGTTATTTTTTAGATGCGCTGAAAGACGATTGGATGATCTCCCTTTTCTCCTCAGGTAGGCTGTCGCGCCAATATTACCTTGCTGAATCGGCCTGCAGGCTTAACTGCCTTACACGGCCCAGTTACATGCCACTTTTGATCAAAGCAAACCCAGGGCCGCCTTCCGGTAATCCTTGCGCATCCGGGCGATGTTAATTATCGAAATTCCCTTCGGGCAAACCGCCTCGCATTCGCCGTGATTGGAACAGGCGCCGAATTTTTCCTCGTCCATTTGGGCAACCATTCGCAGCACCCGCCGGGGGCGTTCCGGCTGTCCCTGGGGTAAAAGAATGTACTGGGAAATCTTGGCCCCCACAAACAATGCTGCCGAAGCGTTGGGGCAAGCCGCCACACAGGCTCCGCACCCGATGCACTCTGCAGCATCCATGGCCGCATCCGCTTTTTCCTTGGCAACTGGAATGGTGTTGGCATCCGGCGCGCTGCCAGTATTCACCGAAATGTAACCCCCCCGGGCAATGATGCGGTCGAATGCGCTGCGGTCCACCACAAGATCCTTTACCACGGGGAAAGCCCGGGCTCGAAAGGGCTCGATGGTAATGGTATCCCCGTCGTTGAAGTGGCGCATATGAAGCTGGCAGGTGGCCGTGCGCGGCAGCTGCCCATGAGGAATTCCGTTTATCACCAGACTGCACATCCCACAAATGCCTTCCCGGCAATCGTTATCGTATTCCACCGGCTCTTTACCTTCCTTAATCAATTGCTCATTGAGCACATCCAGCATCTCCAGGAAGGACATGTGGGGGTTAACATTGTTTAGGGTATAGGTTTCAAAACGCCCCGGCTGGTCGGGACCGGCCTGCCGCCACACCTTCAAATGCAGTGTCATCAAGCTCATCCCCTTGGCTCCCTTACTTGTAGCTTCTCTGAGTGGGTTTCACATATTCAAATTTTAACGGCTCCTTGTGCAAAACGGGCGGATCCTGAGGGCCCTGGTACTCCCAGGCGGCCACGTAGCTGAATTTCTCGTCGTTGCGCTGAGCCTCGCCTTCGGGGGTCTGATACTCCTCACGGAAATGCCCGCCGCAGGACTCTTCCCGGTGATAGGCATCGATAGCCATTAGTTCGGCCAGTTCCAGGTAATCGGCCACCCGGCCGGCAAATTCCAGATATTTGTTCAATGTATTGCTACTGCCGGTGACCCGAACATTGGTCCAGAATTCCTCGCGCAGCTGGCGGATCTTTTCCAGGGCTTCCTTCAAGCCCTGGGCGTTGCGGGCCATGCCCACCTTATCCCACATCAGCAGGCCCAGTTCGCGATGGATTTCCCGCACGGTGCGCTTGCCGTTTACCGAGAGCAGGCGGTCCACATAGGCCTGAATCTCTTTCTCTGAATCTTTAAAGGCTGGGTGATCGGTGTCCACCTTTTCTGGCAGCGTGTTGGCCAGATAATCGCCCATGGTGTAGGGAATGATAAAGTAGCCGTCGGCCAGTCCCTGCATCAATGCACTGGCCCCCAGCCGGTTGGCCCCATGGTCGGAAAAATTGGCTTCCCCCAGAACAAACAGGCCGGGGATTGTGCTCATCAGATTGTAATCCACCCACAGGCCACCCATCACGTAGTGAACGGCCGGATAAATGCGCATGGGCACCTTGTAAGGATTTTCACCGGTAATTTTTTCGTACATTTCGAACAGATTTCCGTACTTGTCCCGGATGTAATCTTCACCCAGCCGTCGAATGGCGTCGGAAAAATCCAGGTACACCGCCCGGCCGGTCTCCCCCACGCCATAGCCTTCGTCGCACATGCGCTTGGCGGCACGGGAGGCAACGTCCCTGGGGACAAGATTACCATAAGTCGGATACATTCGCTCCAGATAATAATCCCTTTCCTCTTCGGGGATTTCGGTAGGCGGTCGCTTGTCACCCTTCTTTTTGGGCACCCACACCCGCCCATCGTTGCGCAAACTCTCGCTCATCAGGGTCAGTTTGGACTGGTAATCCCCAGACACGGGAATACAGGTGGGATGAATCTGCACAAAGCAGGGATTGCCGAAATAAGCCCCTCGTTTATGACAACGCCACACCGCTGTGGCGTTGGAATTCATGGCATTGGTGGACAAATAGTAAATATTCCCGTAACCGCCGGTACACAGCACCACGGCATCGGCGGCATAGGATTCAATGTTCCCGTTGACCAGATTGCGCACCACAATGCCGCGTGCTTTGCCATCAATCACCACCAGATCCAGCATTTCCCGCCGGGGGAAAATTTTCGCCTTTCCCAGATCCACCTGGCGCATCAGAGCACCGTAAGCGCCCAGCAGTAGTTGCTGGCCTGTCTGGCCGCGGGCGTAAAAGGTGCGCGAAACCAAAACGCCGCCGAACGAGCGATTGGCCAGCAGCCCGCCGTACTCGCGAGCAAAGGGTACACCCTGAGCCACACATTGATCAATAATGTTGGCGCTCACTTGAGCCAGACGGTACACATTGGATTCACGGGCCCGGAAGTCCCCGCCTTTGATGGTGTCGTAGAACAGGCGCCAGACGCTGTCGTTGTCGTTCTGATAATTTTTAGCCGCATTAATCCCGCCCTGGGCGGCAATGCTGTGAGCCCGCCGGGGAGAATCCTGAATGCAAAAGCTGAGTACATTGTAGCCCAGTTCGGCCAGCGAAGCAGCTGCTGAGGCACCTGCCAGCCCCGTACCGACCACGATGATGGTAAATTTCCGCTTATTGGCCGGACTGACCACTTTCAACTTGTCCTTGTGGCGTTGCCAGCGCGTTTCTATGGGCCCGTCCGGCGTTTTGCCATCAACAGGTTTGCCTTCCTTCCAGGTAATATCGGTTGCCATAATCAGCCTCCAACAAAGAAGTAGAACCAGATGGGAATAAAGATAAAACCCACTGCAAGAGCTACACCAACCAGAGCGCCCAGACTGTACAGAATGGGGGTGTAACGGGGATGCGCCGCCCCCCAGGACTGGAAGGCACTCCAGAATCCGTGACGGACGTGAAATCCCAGGAAAACCAGAGCAAATACGTACCAGATAACGTAAATGGGATTGTGGAAGGTTTCGGTGACCAATCGGTGCAAATCGCGCACTTGCTTGCCATCGATCACCTGGACATAGCCCTGCTCGATGCCCGGCCCGTATTTGAAGGTTTTTAAGTGGATGATCAGAAAGAGCAGTAAGGTTAAACCGGTGAAAATCATGCTCATAGAGGCGAACGTGCGTTTGCTCGGCTCGCCTTTGCTGCGCAACTTCACATAGCGCTGTGGGCGGGCCGCCCGGTTCTCCAGCACCAGGGAAATGGCCGCCGTTACATGAGCCACAAGTGCTACCAACAAAATGAGTTCCGCCAGCCACAAAAGAGGACCAAGGCTAACCAAAAAATGGGCATAGCGATTGTATGGCTCTGGACCGGCAAAAAGCAGCAGGTTCTCCACCAAGTGAACCATGACGAAAATCACCCAAATCAATCCAGTCACCGCCATAACAAATTTTTTGCCCAGCGTCGATCCGAGAAATTCTCTGAACGAGTTAATGGCTCTTCCTCCTTCTGATTTGCTCGATGGGTATCGGTAAAATTAAGCGATGCTTCAGGAGAAGTGATGGGAGAGCGTCGGAAGAGAGGTCTTGAGCATGCTTACTGTCAGCACCGGCTGTGTAGGTTCGCTTCTGCATTGCCGCTCATCATCTCCACACTCGTAAGCAGATATCCGCAATCCAACGAAGGCGTTAAATTATTTATCCGGCTTCAAAAATCAAATGGTTTTCCAAATTTCAACCTGGCCCAGGACGGCCATTTGCAACGCCCGGACAAAAAGTAAGGCAGCCTCGTCTTTTCAGACGCAAGCTGCCTGGTCAACGGAATTCCAGCCCGGCAAGCAAGTTCACCAGCTACTGGGAAGCTTCTGGTTCTTCGGCCTTCTTTTTCACAAATTCGGCCTGAATTTCAATCTGCACCTCATCGCCCACTACCACCCCACCGTTGTCCATGGTTCTGTTCCAGGTCATACCAAAGTCCTTGCGATTGATGGTAGTGGATGCCTGAATGCCCAGGCGCGTATTCCCCCAGGGGTCCTGAATAGGACCCAACACCTGAAAGGGTAAATCCACCGGCCGAGTAATTCCGCGGATGGTCAGTTCCCCTCTGGCCACGAAGCCCTGTTCGCTTTTGCGAATGGCATGGCTGCGGAAGGTAAGTTTGGGGTAATTCTGCACGTCGAAAAAGTTGGGGCTGCGCAGGTGACCGTCCCGCCGCTGGTTGTCGGTATCCAGACTGGCCGCGTCGATTTCGGCCACCACGTAGGAGTTCTCAGGATTGCTCTCATCCCAGTAAAGCTGTACGTCAAATTGCTTGAATTCACCACGAACTTTGCTGATCACCATATGGGTGACCACAAACTCGATGGACGTGTGCGCGGGATCGACAACATAATTGGGGGCCGGCACCTCCCGAGCCGCTTGAACATCCACGGGTTGCGCCCCAAGCAGGCTGCAGGTAAACAAGAAAAATACCACGATCACGGCAACGGGCTTGCTCATTGTGGGACCTCCTTAAAATTTTTCCACTGAGGGTTGCAATTCGAATATTTAAATTTATCAATACGCCGAAGCCAATTTAATGCCATTTTCCTCTGCTGGTTCCAACTTTTTTGCTTTCTTTTTCAGATGCTGAGCAGCACAATCCGCACGGCCGGATCAAAGTTCAGGGACGTTTCCCGTCCTGGCCGTCCGACGCGCCAGCCCCAGATCCGATCAAGATAATCTTTTGGGCCGGATCCCAGGGCCTGATGGCCTGACGAATGGCTTGTACTGTCAGCGAGTCCCCAGGAATGGACCAGTCCAGCGGTTTGTAGGTGACGGTGGGATCGTAGCCGGAGTGGAAGAACAGCAGTGCTCGCACCTGCGGGAAGCGCTTGGGCAAATGATTCAGGGCTCGGGCGAACCATTCCGCCCGATTTCCCCCCACGGCCAGGCTGTTAAATTCGGTAATCATGATCGGTTTGCCGAAGGCGGCGTATTCAGGGTAGTGCTGGCCAAAGATTTCCTGAAAACTCCACCAGCGGGACCAGTAGGCTACTGTGCCGTAATTCAGGGCCCCGCCCCCAACCCAATCCACAAAGGCGTCTCCCGGGTAATAGGCGGAAAAATTCCCGTAAGCGGGATGGGGGGACCAGACCCAGAGCACGTTGGTTGCCCCCTGCTCTCGAAAAAGTTGCACCACGTGTTGCCAGGCGGCCACAAAACTTTCCGGCGTGTTGTTCTGTGGCCCCCAGGGATAGCGGTAGGGGTCGTTCATTTCGTGGGCCAGTCTCACAAAAAGAGGCCGTCCGAAACGCGCCGCCTCGCGCGCCCATTGGCGTAAATAAAAATCGTAAACCCCTGCCGCCACTTGCGCCATGCCCCGGCGATCCCGCACCGCCAAAGGCGGTAGCTCCGGGTGTAGATCGGGCTGGAAAGCGGTGAGCCAAGGCTCCCAGGTAATGACCGGCACGGAGCCGTAGTCCCAGATGGCCTCCACCACCGCCCGGGGAAATTGCTGGTCCGCCCGGTCGCCCCAGGCCGTGTAAAAATGGATGAGCGG
Organism: Calditrichota bacterium; assembly: GCA_003696445.1. Lineage (GTDB taxonomy): Bacteria > Calditrichota > Calditrichia > RBG-13-44-9 > J042 > J042. The sequence goes on from RFHE01000026.1 coordinate 9,749, forward strand.
AAAGCGCGTGCCCAGCGCCTCCTCCAGACGGCGAATTCCCTCCAGGCTGGCTGGCAATTCATCATCGTAGGCACCCAGCAACAGAACATCCGGTTTGCGCAACCAATCCAGATGCGTTCGATAGGGATCAAACCAGCGCAACTGAGCCTCCCGTCCCGGCCCTCGCACCAGATGATAGGCCCAGCTTTCCAGGGCACGCACGCCGGAGCCCACCCCATTCAGCAGCTCCTGCAACGGACCGCGCATCCGGCTGCCTACGTTGGTCAGGAAAAACAAAATAAATAGGGCCACCGCCAGGGCGACCAGGCTCAGAAAAATCCGGCGAACCGCCTTCATGGCCCGCCCCTCCCCAATTCACTAACCGGGATAGTCTCCCAGGGCTTGCCTGCAGGTAAGGTGAGAGAATCCCAGGCGGCAAACACCGCTCCACACATCATCAGGGCGGAAAGGGTGGCAAATCCAATCATCGCCCACACCGCCTCGCTGCTCAACACCAGCCCGCCTTCTGGCAGCTGAATCAGACGGTGGTAAAGGGTGTACACCAGGGTCACAAGGTACACCGTTAGGTAGAACAGATGAACGGATGCCTGGCGTAAGAATTGCCCACGGTGGGCCTCTTTGGCCGTAGGGATGTAAGGAATTTCTTTTGCCAGAACCGCCAGAACGGTGCCCAGCAGATAAACGGGCCAGCAGGCAATTTTCAGCACCAGGCCGCGCAGGTGGAAACCCTTCTCCATTTCCGGGTGGCACAGCCAGCGCTGAAC